>NZ_JBSGZO010000510.1:0-5732 GCF_053611045.1 Streptomyces sp. NPDC054841
CCCAACTAGGTGCCGGATTCCGCCTGTTCGCGGATCTTGTCCGCGAGCTGCGGAGGCATCGCCTCGTGCCGCGCGTACGAGCGGTCGAAGCGGCCCGTGCCGTGCGAGACGGACCGCAGATCCACCGCGTACCGTCCGATCTCGATCTCCGGCACCTCGGCCCGTACCAGTGTCCGGCCAGGACCCGCCTGTTCGGTGCCGACCACACGGCCGCGCCGCCCCGACAGATCGCTCATCACCGGACCGACGTACTCGTCGGGCACCATGACCTGCACCTCGGCCACCGGCTCCAGCAGATGGATCCGTACCTCGGCCGCCGCCTCGCGCAGCGCCAGCGCGCCCGCGGTCTGGAACGCGGCGTCGGACGAGTCCACGGAGTGTGCCTTGCCGTCCAGCAACGTCACCCGGACGTCGACCAGGGGGTAGCCGGCCGCCACACCACGGGCGGCCTGCGCGCGGATCCCCTTCTCCACGGACGGGATGAACTGCCGGGGCACCGCGCCGCCCACGACCTTGTCGACGAACTCGACACCGGAGCCGGGCGGCAGCGGTTCGACCTCGATCTCGCAGATCGCGTACTGCCCGTGGCCGCCGGACTGCTTCACATGCCGGCCGCGCCCGGCCGACCGCTCGCCGAACGTCTCCCGCAGCGACACCTTGTGCGGGACCACATCGACCTGGACTCCGTAGCGGCTGCGCAGCCGCTCCAGGGCCACATCCATATGGGCCTCGCCCAGGCACCACAGCACGACCTGGTGCGTGTCCTTGTTCTGTTCGAGCCGCATCGTCGGATCCTCGGCCACCAGCCGTGCCAGACCCTGCGAGAGCCGGTCCTCGTCCGCCTTGCTGTGCGCCTGGATGGCCAGCGGCAGAAGCGGGTCCGGCATCGCCCACGGCTCCATCAGCAGCGGATCGTCCTTCGCGGAGAGGGTGTCCCCGGTCTCGGCCCGCGACAGTTTCGCGACGCACGCGAGATCGCCCGCGATGCACTGGCCGACCGTGCGCTGCTGCTTGCCGAACGGCTGGGACAGCGCGCCGACGCGCTCGTCGACGTCATGGTCCTCATGTCCGCGGTCCTCAAGGCCGTGGCCGGACACATGCACCGTCTCGTCCGGGCGCAGCGTGCCGGAGAAGACCCGGACCAGCGACAGGCGTCCGACGTACGGGTCGGAGGCGGTCCTGACCACCTCGGCGACCAGCGGTCCTGCCGGATCGCAGCTGATCTTCGGGCCCGCCTTGCCCGCCGGGGTGGTGACCACCGGGGCCTCCCGCTCCAGCGGGGTCGGGAACCCGCCGGTGATCAGCTCCAGCAGCTCGACCGTGCCGAGGCCCTGCTTCCCGCCGTCGGAGGGGGGTGCCGCGGCGAGCACGGGATGGAAGACGCCGCGCGCGACGGCCTTCTCCAGGTCGTCGATGAGCGTCTTGACGTCGATCTCCTCACCGCCGAGATAGCGGTCCATGAGGGTCTCGTCCTCGCTCTCCGCGATGATCCCCTCGATGAGCCGGTTGCGGGCCTCCTCGATGAGCGGCACATGGTCGGGGCCCGGAGGCGTCTCCGTACGCTCTCCGGACGAGTAGTCGAACAGCTTCTGCGACAGGAGCCCGATCAGTCCGGTGACCGGGGCGTGTCCGTCCGCCCCCTCGGGACCGTTCAGCGGCAGATAGAGCGGCAGTACGGCGTCGGGATCGTCGCCGCCGAAGATCTGCCCGCAGACCCGGGTGAGCTCCTCGTAGCCGGTGCGCGCCGTCTCCAGGTGGGTGACCACGATCGCCCGGGGCATCCCGACCGCGGCGCACTCCTCCCACACCATGCGCGTCGAACTCGCGACGGCGTCGGCCTCCTGGGCGGCCGACACAACGAAAAGGGCCGCGTCCGCGGCTCGCAGACCGGCCCTGAGTTCCCCGACGAAGTCGGCGTATCCGGGGGTGTCCAGCAGATTGATCTTGTACCCGCCCCATTCCACCGGTACGAGGCTGAGCTGTACGGAACGTTGCTGGCGGTGCTCGATCTCGTCGTAGTCGGAGACCGTGCCGCCGTCCTCGACCCGGCCCGCCCGGTTGACCGCTCCCGTGGCCAGTGCGAGAGCCTCGACCAGGGTCGTCTTGCCCGATCCACTGTGGCCGACCAGCACCACATTCCGAACGGATGTCGGCCGGTCGGCCGTCGTAGCCCTGCCGGCGGCTCCGGGCTGTGCGTTCGCCTTGTCGCCCATGATTCGTTCCTCCCGACTGATTGCACGGTGAGGTGAGGGCGCGGACCGGGGGAGCCGCGATGGGGGGTACCCCCGGCCGGAGTCGGAGGGCTCCGGCGATGCCCGCGGTTGTCTTTCGAGCTTTCCACTCCCGTCACGGTGCGTCCATACGTCGTACGCGACCGGGCCAGGCCGCTGGCGTGGAACGTGCCTGGCTACGATGGGCCAGCCGGTGGCCGTTGGGGCCGCGCGGCCCACCGAACCTCGGGAAGGCCATGCTGAACAAGTACGCGCGTGCGTTTTTCACGCGTGTCCTCACACCGTTCGCCGCGTTTCTGCTCCGCCGCGGAGTGAGTCCCGACGCCGTCACCCTCGTCGGCACGGCCGGAGTCGTGGCGGGCGCACTGGTCTTCTTCCCGCGCGGAGAGTTCTTCTGGGGGACGATCGTCATCACCCTGTTCGTCTTCTCGGACCTCGTCGACGGGAACATGGCGCGCCAGGCGGGGACCTCCAGCCGCTGGGGCGCCTTCCTCGACTCGACCCTGGACCGGGTCGCCGACAGCGCCATCTTCGGCGGATTCGCGCTGTGGTACGCGGGCAAGGGCGACGACAATGTGCTGTGTGCGGTCGCCATCTTCTGTCTGGCGAGCGGTCAGGTCGTCTCGTACACGAAGGCGCGCGGCGAGTCGATCGGACTGCCGGTCGCGGTGAACGGGCTGGTGGAGCGGGCGGAACGGCTGGTGATCTCGCTGGTCGCGGCGGGACTTGCCGGGCTGCACGGATTCGGCGTAACCGGCATCGAGATCCTGCTGCCGATCGCGCTGTGGATCGTGGCGGTGGGCTCGCTGGTGACGCTGGGGCAGCGGGTGGTGACGGTACGCCGGGAGGCGGCGGAAGCGGACGCCGGGGCCTCTCCGCACGGGACCTCGCAGGGGAGTGGGGCATGAGCGCTGCCAAGGAGCGGCTGACCGACGCGCTGTACGGACTGGGCTGGGGGACGGTCAAGAAACTCCCGGAACCGGTGGCCGCCGCGCTGGGCCGCAGAATCGCCGACACCGCGTGGAAGCGGCGGGGCAAGGGTGTGCTGCGTCTTGAGGCAAATCTGGCCCGGGTGGTCCCCGACGCGGGACCGGAGCGGCTCGCCGAGCTGTCGAAGGCCGGTATGCGCTCCTACATGCGGTACTGGATGGAGTCCTTCCGCCTACCGACCTGGAGCCAGGAGCGGGCCGCGACCAGCTTCGACCCCACCGGCGTGCACCATCTGACCGACGCGATGGCCGCCGGCAAGGGCGTCGTCCTCGCCCTTCCGCACCTCGCCAACTGGGACGTCGCGGGGATCTGGGTCACCCGTGCCATGGGCTTCCCGTTCACCACGGTCGCCGAACGGCTCAAGCCGGAGACCCTCTACGACCGGTTCGTCGCCTACCGCGAGTCGCTGGGCATGGAGGTCCTGCCGCACACCGGCGGCTCCGCCTTCGGCACGCTCGCCCGGCGGCTGCGTGACGGAGGCATGGTGTGCCTGGTCGCCGACCGCGACCTGTCCGCCTCGGGCGTCGAGGTGAAGTTCTTCGGCGAATCGGCCCGGATGCCCGCGGGGCCCGCGCTGCTCGCCCTGCAGACCGGCGCCCCGCTGCTCCCCGTGACCCTCTGGTACGACGAGACCTCGGTCATGAAGGGCCGCATCCACGCGCCCCTCGACGTACCCGAGACAGGTACGCGGGACGAAAAGACGTCTGTGATGACACAGGCGCTGGCAGACGCCTTCGCCACGGGAATCGCCGACCACCCGGAGGACTGGCACATGCTGCAGCGGCTGTGGCTCGCCGACCTGGAACATTCGAGGGAGCGGCAGACGTGAGGATCGGCATCGTCTGCCCCTACTCGTGGGACGTGCCCGGGGGTGTCCAGTTCCACATCAGGGACCTCGCGGAGCATCTGATCCGGCTCGGGCACGAGGTGTCCGTCCTCGCCCCGGCGGACGACGACACGCCGCTGCCGCCGTACGTCGTTTCGGCGGGACGGGCCGTGCCCGTGCCGTACAACGGCTCGGTCGCCCGGCTCAACTTCGGCTTCCTGTCCGCGGCGCGGGTGCGGCGCTGGCTGCACGACGGCACGTTCGACGTGATCCACATCCATGAGCCGGCCTCGCCGTCGCTGGGGCTGCTGTCCTGCTGGGCGGCGCAGGGGCCGATCGTGGCCACGTTCCACACGTCGAATCCGCGATCGCGGGCGATGATCGCGGCGTACCCGATCCTGCAGCCCGCGCTGGAGAAGATCAGCGCGCGCATCGCGGTGAGCGAGTACGCGCGCCGGACGCTCGTGGAGCATCTGGGCGGTGACGCGGTCGTGATCCCGAACGGGGTGGACGTCGACTTCTTCGCCAGGGCCGAGCCGAAGGCGGAGTGGCAGGGCGACACGCTCGGGTTCATCGGCCGGATCGACGAGCCGCGCAAGGGCCTGCCGGTGCTGATGAAGGCCCTTCCGAAGATCTTCGCCGAGCGGCCGGCGACGCGGCTGCTGGTGGCGGGCCGTGGCGACGAGGAGGAGGCGGTCGCCTCCCTCCCCGAGGAGATGCGCTCGCGGGTGGAGTTCCTCGGGATGGTCAGCGACGAGGACAAGGCGCGGCTGCTGCGCAGCGTCGACGTGTACGTCGCGCCCAACACGGGCGGTGAGAGCTTCGGGATCATCCTCGTCGAGGCGCTGTCGGCGGGCGCGCCGGTCCTCGCGTCCGACCTCGACGCGTTCGCCCAGGTCCTGGACCAGGGCGCGGCGGGCGAACTCTTCGCCAACGAGGACGCGGACGCGCTGGCCGGGGCGGCGCTGCGGCTGCTGGGCTCCCCGGAGCGCCGCGCGGAACTCCGGGACCGGGGCAGCGCGCATGTCCGGCGCTTCGACTGGTCGACGGTGGGCGCGGACATTCTCGCGGTCTACGAGACGGTGACGGACGGCGCGGCGTCGGTCGCGGCGGACGAACGTCCGGGGTTGCGCGCGCGCTTCGGGCTCGCGCGGGACTGAGGCGTAGCCCTCCGGGGGTGGGGGGTGCGGTGCGGCTCCGGCGGGGTGCGGGTGCGGGTGCGGGTGCGGTGCGGGGTGCGGTGTTGCCCGGTACCGCGGGTGACCCGGTGTGTCCGTCCTCAAACGCCGGACGGGCTTGGTGCGGCTGCTGCCGGTGGGGTGGGGTGACGGTGTGCCCGGTGCCGTGGCGGCGTCCGGGGTGTCCGTCCTCAATCGCCGGACGGGCTCGGGGTGCGCCGGTGGGTCGTGGGGTGGGGCCCCTCCGGGCTCGACTCCTCGGGGCGGCATCCGGCGCCGTACCCATGTGCCCCGGCACGATGCCGCCCCTGCGGGGCCGACCCTGCACGGCCCCGCCCCGGGCCGTCCGCCGACTGCGGACCGTGGGTGGTGGGGTCCGTTTGCGCCAGGTCCGGTCACCGGGTGCGGGCCGTGGGTGAGTTGGGCACCGGCTCGCCTTCCGGGCCTGGTCACCGGGTGCGGGGGCGGGTGTTTGTGCGGCGCGGAGCTGCCGCGGGGGTGCGGGGG
>NZ_JBSGZO010000511.1:0-5725 GCF_053611045.1 Streptomyces sp. NPDC054841
GACCTGCGCCTGACCGCCCAGGTTCCCCTCGGTGCCGACCTCGCGGGCGACGCGGGTGACCTCGTCGGCGAACGCGGACAGCTGGTCGACCATCGTGTTCACGGTGCTCTTGAGCTGCAGGATCTCGCCGCGTGCGTCCACCGTGATCTTCTGGCTCAGATCGCCGTTGGCGACGGCCGTGGTCACCTGGGCGATGTTGCGTACCTGGGAGGTCAGGTTCGAGGCCATGAAGTTGACGTTGTCGGTGAGGTCCTTCCACACCCCGGAGACGCCCGGTACCTGGGCTCGGCCACCCAGCTGCCCCTCGGTGCCGACCTCGCGGGACACCCGGGTCACCTCGTCGGCGAACGCCCGCAGCTGGTCGACCATCGTGTTCACGGTGAGCTTCAGCTCCAGCAGCTCGCCGGTCGCCTCGACCGTCACCTGCTGGGTCAGGTCGCCGCGCGCCACCGCGGTGGTCACGACCGCGATGTCGCGGACCTGCGCCGTCAGCCGCGAGGCCATCGTGTTGACGGCCTCCGTCACGTAGCGCCAGTCGCCCGACAGGCCCTGCACCTTGGCGCGCCCGCCCAGTCGGCCCTCGGTGCCGACCTCACGGGCGACCCGGGTCAGCTCGCCGGTGAACAGCGACAGCTGGTCAACCATCCGGTTCACGCCCCGCCCCAGGCGCCGCAGGTCGCCGCGGAGCTGGCGGGTCTCGTGGTGCAGCTCGACCCGCTGGGTCAGATCGCCGTCCGCGACCGCGTCCAGCACGCGCGTGGCGTTCGCGACCGGTGTGACCAGTGCTTCGAGCAGTGAATTGGTGGCGTCCACGCTCGTGGTCCAGGCGCCCTGCCCGGGGCTCGCCGCGATCCGCTCGTCCAGCCGGCCCTGCCGGACCACCTCGCGGCGCACCCGCTGGAGCTCTGAGGCCAGATGTGCGTTGCGCGCGACGATCTGGTTGAAAAGTCCCGCCATCTCGGCGAGCAGCCCCTCGTGCAAACCCTCCACACGTACGGTGAAATCGCCGTCGCACAGAGAATTCATCGCTGCGAGCAATGGGCGCAATTCGGCCGGGCGCACCCACTGCCCATCCGGGGCGGAGGTCGGTTGACCTGTGCGTTCAGGTGATTCGTCGAATTCCCCGGACGAGGCCGCAGGGAAAACGGAATCGGGTGCGGCCGGGTCGAGCGCCATGGGCACCCCATTCTTAGAAATCAGGACATACCGGCATCTTGATCCCTTTATTAGGTTACATTGGGTGTCCTGAATGTCGAAGTGATCCAGGGACCGCACGTGGGGCCGTCCTCTCTCTACCCACGGGAGTCCGTTTCGCGGATGAGACTGCCCGCGAACGAGCTCGCCGCTTCCGCTGCGCGAAAATTCGTGCACGCCGCACTCGCCGAATGGGGCTCGGAGGCGCGCTCAGGGGCGGACGCCGCGCCCCGGCCGCCGGTGATCACCGACCGGCTCGTCGACGACGCCGTGCTTCTCGTCAGCGAACTGGTCACCAACGCGATCATGTACGCCGGCACGGACGTGGAGGTCGCGTGCTATTTCGAGTCGGGACCCCGCCCCCTCGCCCCGTCCGCAGCGGATGGGCCGGGGCACTCGGGCTTCGTCGTCGAGGTGGTGGACCACAATCCCTCCCGCGCGGTGCGCGGCGGGAGGGACGCGTGGCGCGAGGGCCGCGGCCGTGGCTTCCAGCTCGTACGCGCACTGGCCGAATCGTGGGGGGTGATCTACCGGCACAGGGAGAAGTCCGTGTGGTTCCGGCTGGAGACCGCTCGCAGCACGCCGGAGCCCGACGGCTCCACCGCTTGCACCTTCGACGGCACCGCCGAGGACGCGCTCCGGAGCGAGCGGGCCCCCGGCATTCTCCCTCCCTCCCGGCCCCGCCCCCGTCCAGGCCACACCGCCGAATGGGTCGATCGCGGCGGGCCCACGTTCCTCGCCGAGGCCGGGGAACTCCTCGCCGGTCAGCTGGACGAGGACATGGTCGCCGCGATCGCGGGACAGCTCCTGGTCCCCAGGCTCGCCGACTGGTGCGGCGTGTGGCTGACCACCGAGTCCGGCGCCATGCGGCTCTCCCGCGTCTGGCACACGGACGAGCGGTGCATCGGCGCACTGCGCCTGGCGTTCGAGAACGATCCGCCGCCCGCCCGGCTGCGTACGACCGGCATTCCCTGGCCCTGGCCGCAGAACGCGGACGCCGCCGGCGCGGGCGGCTCTGCGCTGCTCCTCCCCCTCGTCGCGAGCGGCTGCTGCCACGGCGCGATACTGCTGGGGCGCAAGGGGGTGTCGCAGATGACCGACGGCCTCGTACGGCTCGCGGAAGACGTGGCGCGGCGCGTGGCCCACGCCGTCGCCACGGCCCGCCACTACACCAAGCAGGCCACCATCAGCCGGGCGCTCCAGCGCCGACAGCTGCCCGAATCCCTCGCCGAAATCCCGGGCATCGACACGGCGATCGTCTACGAGCCGCGAGGCGAGGGCCAGACGGTCGGCGGCGACTTCTACGACCTCTTCCCGATGGGAGACCTCGAAGACCGCCGCTGGTGCTTCCTGCTCGGCGATGTCATGGGCCACGATGTGGAGGCGATGTCCGTCACCGGCCTCGCCCGGCACCTGGTGCGCCTGCTGGCCCGCGAGGGACACGGCGTCGAATCACTTCTCGGCAGGTTGAACATCGCACTGACGGAGGAGAGCGCGGAGGCCGTCGCACTCGGCGGCGAGCAGGCGGGGCCACGCTTCCTGAGCCTGCTCTACGGGGAGCTGGAACCCGACCCGGTGGTGGGCGGCGCGCGCTGCACGATCGCCAGCGCCGGGCACCCGCTGCCACTGCTGCTGTCGGCCGACGGCGACGTGGCGCCGGCCGCGGATCCGCAGTTGTTGCTGGGGGTCGCCGTGAGCGCGGAGTTCCACGCCAGCTCCTTCCACCTCGCCCCGGGCGAGACGCTGCTGTGCGTGACGGACGGTGTGACCGAACGCCGCCGGGGAAACCGTCAGCTGGACGATGCCGACGGGTTGGCCGAGGTGTTGCGGGGGTGCGTCGGAATGGGTGCGAAGGCCGTGGCGGAGCGCGTGCGGCAGGCCGCGCACGACTTCGACACCAGTCCGATCGAGGACGACCTCGCTGTGATGGTGATCGAAGCGATACCGGTGCCTGCGCCGGGGGGCGGGCCCGGAGCGGAGCCGGACGCAGCCCGCCCCCGCCCCGGTACGCAAGCCGGCCCGTACGCAGTCGGCCCCACGACGTGACGCGCTCACGCGGCTCGGTACGGGCCCGGTCGACCGGGCGCGGCTGCCCGCGGACCGCTGCAGGCAGTCCGTCGGCGCTGCGGAGAGTTCCCGCTTGAGTATCCTGCCGGTCGCCGTCATGGGCATGGCATCCCGGAACGGCACATGCGGCGTGCTCGACCTGGCTCCCCGTAGTCGACCGCTCAGGGCTGCCTTCTGACGCCTCCTCAGCCGCCCATGACCGGAGGTTCCTGTGAATTGCCGGGTGTGTTGAACATGCCAGGGGCCGCTTCCGTATGTAACACGGCGCAGCCCCCACTGCCGAACGGCAACGACGCACAGGAGTTCTCTTGACACGCACCTCACGAAGACGTTCGAAGAGCGGCAGAAGAGTAGTCGCTGCCTCGGTCGCGCTGATGCTGGGCGGGGGTGGACTGATTGCGGTCAACTCCTACGCCGCGGCCGGCGAGGGATGGGGGCTCAGCTCCGACGGCCGGAACGAGCAGACGCAAACGCTCGGTGCCGGACCTTCCACCATCAAGTGCCCGGAGGTCGCGAACGGGCTGTCCGAAGTGCCGGACGCGGCGAGGCCGGAGGTCGACCGCGAACTGGCCGCGCTGGACAGCCAGATCACCGAGGCCTACGAGCGGTTCGCCGACCGGAAGGAACAGGTCGAGCGCGATCCGCAGTTCGCCCGGAACGCCGTCCTCGATCCGCTGAAGAACAAGCGCACGGCGAGCATCGGCCGCATCGCCACAGCCATCGGCCGTGTGGCCGGGGAGCGCCCACAGGGACTGGAGGCGATGGCCCCGTGCACCCTGCAGGTGGATGACGCGGACGGCGCCGGCGGCGGTGAGGGCAACGGCCAGGACCAGGGCGTCGGACAGAACGACGCCGACGGTGGCCAGAACAACGGCAACGGTAACGGTGACGGCGACCAGGGCAGCGCCGGTCAGGCCGGGAACGGCCCCGAGGCGTCCGACTTCGTCGACATCGCGTCCGTCCAGCCGAATGTGCGAAGCCCCCGCGAACTCGGTGACGCCTCGCGCGGCACCTTTGCAACCGACTGCGGCAAGAACGAGAACGGCAAGTTCAACCCGGACAATGTCATCGTCGCCCCCGGTGTCAGCAACGGCGCGCACCACATGCACGACTACGTCGGCAACCAGGCGAACGACGCGTTCGCGAGCGACGACGAACTCGCCAACGGAGCGACCACCTGCCGTGACCAGGGCGACAGGTCGACCTACTACTGGCCGGTCCTGCGACTGCAGAACGGACAGGACGAGAACGACGCCCAGGCCGACGGCGGCGGCAAGGACAAGAACGTCGGAAGGATCCTGACGCCGGCCCAGGTCACGCTGAACTTCGTGGGAAGCCCGGTCTCCAAGGTCACGGCGATGCCGCGATTCCTGCGGATCATCACCGGTGACGCCAAGGCTTTCGTCAACGGCAACGCGAACGCCAACGCGTCCTGGAGCTGCACCGGATTCGAGGACCGTCAGCTGAAGGACAAGTACCCGGTCTGCCCGCAGGGCAGCAAGGTCGTACGGACGTTCAAGTTCCAGAGCTGCTGGGACGGCCAGAACACCGACAGCGCCAATCACCGCACGCATGTCGCCTTCGCGGACGAGAACGGCCGCTGCCAGAACGGTTTCCGGGCCATTCCGCAGCTGGTGCAGCGCATCGTCTACGACGTTCCGCCCCCGGCCTTCGGCGGTGACAACCCGAGCGTCTTCGCCGTCGACTCCTTCCCGGAGCAGCTGCACAAACCGGTCACCGACCACGGTGATTTCATCAACGTCTTCGACGACAGCCTCATGCGGGAGCTGGTGGACTGCATCAACGACGGGCGTGAGTGCGGGCCCGACGGCCCTGCGGAACCCGCTGAGCCCGGCGAACCCGGGAATCCGGGTGACCCTGCGGACCCCGCGGACCCCGCTGACCCTGTTGAACCCGGGAATCCCGCAGACCCTGTTGAGCCCGGGAATCCCGCGGACCCCAGCGATCCGGCCGCGCCGGGGGAGCCCGAAGCCCCCGGGAACCCCGGTCGGCCCGCCGAGCCCAGTGATCCGGTCGAGCCCGGGAAGCCTGCGGACCCGCCGGCCGGCAACGGGGAGAAGCCCGAGGCCGGGCCGGATGCCGGGACGTCCGGTGGGCAGGCCGAGCCGGATGCCCCGGCTGATGTGCAGAAGCCGGAGGGCTCGACCGAATCGGGTGCGGGCACAACTGGCGGCCAGGCCAAGCCGTACACGGGGGGCGATGCCCAGAAGCCCGGGGTGCCGACCGGGTCGGGCAAGGGCACGTCCGGCACGGAGGCCACACCGGAGACCGGTGGGAGCACCCCGGCGTCCGGCACCGGAGGCGAGCCGCAGGCCGGCAGTGGAAGCCGGACCGGCGGCGAAGCCCAGGCCGCCGGCGAGCCGCAGGGCGGACGGGGCGGGCTCGCCGCCACCGGCGCTCAGCTGTGGCCCTCCGCGGCCGGAGCCGTGCTGCTGATCGTGGG
>NZ_JBSGZO010000512.1:0-5712 GCF_053611045.1 Streptomyces sp. NPDC054841
CACCTCGCTGCGTTGTCGGAGTCGCCCAAGTACGCCCAGTACGAGGGCGATCTCCCCCAGCTACCGCTGGGAGGTGCCCCCACCGCCTTGCGATGTACCGCATCTGACGCCGCGACCTGTTCCTCGAAGATCGCCCGGACAGGACCTACCGGGTCATCGGGGGGCGGGCAGCGAGACCAGGTCCGCCAGCAACTCCTTGTGGCGGCCCGGCGTTCCGAGTGCGATCTCGTCCGCCTTGGCACGCTTCAGATAGAGGTGCGCGGGGTGTTCCCAGGTCATACCGATGCCGGCGTGCAGCTGGACGCACTCCTCGGCGGCGTGCACCGCGACCCGGGAGCAGTAGGCCTGCGCGACGGAGACCGCGAGCGGCGCCTCGGCGCTTCCCGTGGCGAGCGCGTCCGCCGCGTTACGGGCGGCTGCACGGGCGTTCACGACCTCCAGCCACAGCTGCGCCATCCGGTGCTTCAACGCCTGGAACGAGCCGACGGGCCGGTTGAACTGGTGCCGCTCGCGCGTGTACCGGACCGTTTCCTCCAGACACCACTCGGCGAGCCCCAGCTGCTCCGAGGCGAGCAGCCCGGCCCCGGCGAGCAGCCCGCGGTGCACGGCGGTCCGGGCTGTCTCCGCGTCGGCGAGCCGGGTACCGGCCGTCTCCCCGGCTGTGACGGAGGCGAGCGGACGGGTCAGATCGAGCGCGGTCTGCGGCGCGACGGCCGCTTCGCCGCGCTCCACCGCGTAGAGACCGTCCGGCCGCACCACGAGCAGGACGTCGGCGATCGCGGCGTCCGCCACACCGGTGACCGTCCCTTCGGGCAGCTGTGCGCCGGGGGCGGCGGAGAGCGGGAGCGTGAGGACCGCGACGGTACGGCCGGCGGCCAGGTCGCCGAGCAGCCCGGTGACCTCCTCCGCCTCACTGTCGAGGGCGAGAAGCGTCTCGGTGGCGATGACGGAGCTGGTGAGATACGGCGCAGGGATGACGGCCCGGCCGAGCTCCTCCAGCACCACCGCGGCCTCACGGTGGGTGGCACCCTGGCCGCCGAGCTTCTCGGGTACGAGGAGCCCCGCGGCACCCATGTCCGCGGCGAGGGACCTCCACAGCGCGGGATCGCCGGGGCTCCCGGTCTCGATGCGGGCGAGCAGGCCCGTGGTGTCGGCGCGGTCGGTGAGCAGCGAGCGTACGGCGGCCCTCAGGTCGTCCTCGGCCTCGGAGTAGAGAAGGTCGGGCTGTGTGCTCATCGCGCGAGGTCCTTCCAGGCGACGTCCTTGTCGTTGCGCGGCTCGGCGGGCAGTCCGAGCACCCGTTCGGCGACGATGTTGAGCAGTACTTCGCTCGTGCCGCCCTCGATGGAATTGCCCTTGGAGCGCAGGTAGCGGTACCCGGCGTCCCGTCCGGTGAAGTCGACGAGCTCGGGGCGGCGCATGGTCCAGTCGTCGTACAACAGACCTTCTTGGCCGCGGAGTTCGACCTCGAGACCGCTGATCTCCTGGTTGAGGCGGGCGAAGGCGAGCTTCATCCCGGAGCCCTCGGGTCCGGGCTGGCCCGCGACGAGCTGCTGACGCAGCCGTTCGCCGGTGAGCCGGGCGACCTCGGCCTCCACCCAGAGGGTGAGGAGGCGCTGGTGCAGATCGTGGGTGCGCAGCTCGGGTCGGTCGCGCCAGGTCTGCGCGACGGGACCGATCATTCCGCCCTCGCGCGGCAGGCGCATTCCGCCGATGGAGACGCGCTCGTTCATGAGGGTGGTCTGGGCGACCTTCCAGCCGTCGCCGACAGCGCCGAGGCGGCGCGCGTCGGGGATGCGCACATCGGTCAGGAAGACTTCGTTGAACTCGGCCTCGCCGGTGATCTGGCGCAGCGGCCTGACCTCGACGCCGGGGTCGGTCATGTCACAGAGGAAGTAGGTGATGCCGCGGTGCTTGGGAGCGTCCGGGTCGGTACGGGCGATGAGGATGGCCCACCGGGCGAGGTGCGCGCTGGACGTCCACACCTTCTGGCCGGTGACGAGCCAGTCGCCGTCGACGCCGTCCCGTACCGCGCGGGTGCCGAGAGCTGCCAGGTCGGAGCCCGCACCGGGCTCACTGAAGAGCTGGCACCACACCTCCTCGCCGACCCAGAGCGGCCGCAGGAAGCGCTGCTTCTGCTCCTCGGTGCCGTAGGCGAGGATCGTGGGCGCGGCCATGCCGAGGCCGATGCCGATCCGGCGCGGGTCGTTGTCGGGTGCGCCCGCGGCCTCCAGTTCGGCGTCGACGACGGCCTGGAGCGAGCGGGGGGCGTCGAGTCCGCCCAGGCCCACGGGGTAGTGCACCCAGGCGAGCCCGGCGTCGAAGCGTGCACGCAGGAAGTCGGTGCGGGCGGTGGTGGCGGGCGGATACTCGGCGAGCAACGTGCGTGTGAGCTGGCGCAGTTCGGCGGCGTCGGTCATGCGGCGGCTCCTTCCGGGAGGACGACGAGCCGGCCGGTCGTGGTGCCGTCCGCGACGCGCTGGACGGCGTCCGCGGCGTCCTTGAACGCGACCCGCTCGCTGATCAGTGGCTTGATCAGGCCCTTGGCTGCATAGTCGGTGAGCGTCTCATGGCAGCGCAGGACCGACTGCGGGTCCTTGTAGTTGTAGAGGCCCCAGTGCAGGCCGACGATCGAGTAGTTCTTCACCAGCGCGTGGTTGAGCGCGGGGCTGGGGATGGTGCCGCTCGCGAATCCCACGATCACGATGCGGCCCTCGAAGGCCACGCACTTGGCGGACTTGGCGTATGCGTCCCCGCCCACGGGGTCGAAGACGACGTCGGCACCGCGCCCGCCGGTGGCCTCTTTCACGGCGGCGACGATGTCGTCGCTGCGCCGGTCGATGACCACGTCGCAGCCCAGCTCGCGCGCCACGGCGGCCTTCTCCGGGCCGCCCACGACGCCGATGACGGTCGCACCGGTGGCCTTGCCGATCTGTACGGCGGCGCTGCCGACACCGCCCGCGGCGGCGTGGACCAGCAGGGTCTCGCCCTCCTGGAGCCCGGCCCGGCGGTGGAGTCCGAAGACGGCGGTCTGGTAGCCGATGTGCAGGGCGGCGGCCTCCGCGTCGTCGAGGGCCTCGGGCGCGGGCAGTACGGCGGCGGCGTCGGCCAGGACGTACTCGGCGAGACCGCCGTACGGCAGTGCGGGAGTGGCGATGACGCGGCGGCCGTCCTCGGTCTCCCCGCAGATCTCGACGCCGGGGGTGAACGGCAGCGGCGGCGTCACCTGGTACTGGCCGCGGCAGAGGAGCGCGTCGGGGAAGTTGATGTTCGCGGCGCGCACCTTCAGCAGGAGCTGCCCCTCGCCGGGCTCCGGCCGGTCGACCTCTTCGAGACGCATCACCTCGCCCGGCTCGCCGTTCCGGTGCACTCGCCATGCCTGCATTTCGGGGCCTCCGCGATGTGTAGGGCGTACCACTGCTCCAGCGCATACTAAGCGGTCGCTTGCCCTCCTGGGAACAGTCGGCCCGGCCAGTCTTCGGCCGTGTCCTCACCGGCCCGCCGCGCCGAGCGGCCGCACGTCGCGCGACGACACCCCGGCGGGCAGGCTGGACAGTAGGCCGCCACCGGGAGGGCGTGGTCATGAACTCCGTGGCTGACACCGCGCTGGGGCGTCGCCTCGCCGGCTTCCTCGACAACCCGATCACGGGAATGCTCCCGTGGATCCTGTTCTCGGTCCTGGTCGGCCCCGGCCGGTTCGAGTTCTCCGTCGTCATCGCCCTCGCCGTCGCCGTCGTCCTCGTGATCCTCGGCCGGCTGCGGCACCCGCACAGCTCACTGAAGATCCTCGAAGTCGCGGACGTGGTCTTCTTCGCGGCCCTCGCCGTCATCGGACTGATGGCCTCACCGGGCACGCTCCGGTGGCTGGGGACGTACGCCGGCGAGGTCTCCAACGTCGCGCTGACCGTCATCGCCCTCGGCTCCATGGCCATCCGGGTGCCCTTCACCGTGCAGTACGCGCGCGAGCGGGTGCCCCGCGAGTACTGGAACACATCCACGTTCATGCACACCAACTACGTGATCACGGGCGTGTGGGGCCTCGCGTTCCTGGTGGCGGCGATCGCGGGCGCCTACGGCGACATCGTGCTCCGCAACTCCGGCAACATCTGGACGGGCTGGATCATCCAGATCGGGGCAATCATCGTCGCACTGCGCTTCACCGACTGGTATCCGGACGTCGTACGCGAGCGGGCCGCAGGCGGCGCTCCGGCTTCCGGCAGCCCGACCTCGGTGGGTGCGCTGCTCGTCCCGCTGGCCGGCTATCTCGTGCCGGTGGGCATCGTCGTGCTGTCCTTCGACGCCGGACCGACCTGGCTGGGCATCGCCCTGATCGTCGCCGGAGTGCTGCTCGTGCGTGCGTTCACGTCGGGTGACGAGCCGGACGAGGGACGTCGCCGCGACCTCGGGTGACCGGCACCGACCGGACCGAGTGCGTCCGAGGAGAAGGCGGGGCGGGCACTGTGGGACAGCCTGGAATCGATGGTCGCGCCGGGGCCGAGGGAGTCGGCCCCGAACTCATCCCCGTGCGGGTACCGCTCGGTCTGCACGGGACCAGGCTTCCCACCGAGGAGCAGCCGCCGATCGGCGCACGGGCATGGAGGTTTGCGCGGGCAGCCGGTATCGATGCGGCCATGACGGATGACGGCGTCACGCAGCCCGCCCTGTCCCGGCCCCGCGGGCTTCCCGGCCTGCCCGGCCCTCCGCCGCGCGGCGCGAGCGCGCTGCCCGCGGGGACGTACGACGGGACGACGGTCCTGGTCACCGGGGGCGGATCGGGGCTCGGCAGGGCGATCGCCGAGGAGTTCGCCCGGCTCGGCGCGGATCTGGTGATCGTGTCCCGGAACGCCGAGCGCCTGGAGGCGGCGCGCACGGAGCTGAGCCCGTTCGGCGGGCGGGTGACGGTCGCCGTCTGCGACATCAGGGACCCGGAGCGGATCGCCGAGGTCTTCGGCACGGCGGCCGCCGGCACGGGCACCCCCGGCGTGCTGGTGAACAACGCGGCCGCCAACTTCCCCTCCCCGGCGGAGGAGTTGTCCCCGAACGCCTGGCGGGCTGTCGTGGACATCACACTGAACGGCACCTGGTTCATGACACGGGAGATCGCCCGGCACCATCTGGCGGCGGGGACACCGGGCTCGGTGATCAATGTCGGGGCGTCGTACGCGTGGACGGGCGGCCCCGGCCATGTCCACTCGGCCGCAGCGAAGGCCGGGGTGAAGTCGCTTGTGGAGACGCTCGCCGTCGAGTGGGGCCCGTACGGCATCCAGGTCAACGGGCTGGTGCCGGGCCTGATTCCGCACGAGGACATGACTGCTGCCATTCGCGGCACTCTCGACGGGGCGCCACAGGGCGCGGCCCGCCAGCCCGCGCTGCGGGTGGGGCTGCCGCGCGAACTGGGCTGGGCGGCGACCTTTCTGGCCTCCCCCTACGCCCGGTTCATCACCGGGCACACGCTGGTGGTGGACGGCGCGAACTGGCAGCGCAGGGGTCTGGTGAATCCGCCGGTGGTTCCGGTGCGGGAGCAGCTGGGGCGCGGGCCGTTCGAAGGGTGAGGCGCCGCATCTCGCGCGGCGTCTCCGCGCGCCGCATCATCGTGTGCCCGCGGCACGGTGCCGGTCAGCGGCCGTCGAAGGAGGGCGGCCGGCGGGCCGCTCTGGCGGCGTAGCCCTCGCGGGCGTCCTCGGAGGTGAGGGTGAGGGCCGCGCTCAGGGC
>NZ_JBSGZO010000513.1:0-5709 GCF_053611045.1 Streptomyces sp. NPDC054841
GTGTCGTTGCCGGTGGCGGCGCGTGCTGCGGTGTTGCGGGCGCGGGCGATGCTGAGGTTGTCCGGCCGTGGTGGCATGGTCTCCGTCATGGCGTCGCAGGCCACCGTCGACGAGATGCTGGAGCCCTTCGGGGGCCGCGCTTCGGTGGCCGCGGTCAACGGGCCCTCGACCGTGGTTGTCTCCGGTGAACCCGACGCGCTGGACACACTGCTCGTCCGGTGTGAGGAGCGGGGTGTTCGTGCGCGGCGGATCGCGGTGGACTATGCGGCGCATTCGGTGCAGGTGGAGGGCGTGCGCGCGGAGATGGCGGAGGCGTTCGGGCCGCTTGGTTCGGTTTCGTCGTCGGTGCCGTTGGTGTCGACGGTGACCGGTGGTGTGGTGGATACGGCGGAGATGGGGGTGGAGTACTGGTTCCGTAATGCCCGTCAGACGGTGGAGTTCGACGCGGCGATGCGGACGGTCCTGGGCACGGGCACGGGCACGAGCGCGGGTTCGGGCGCGGGTTCGGGTTCGGGTTCGTATGTGGTGATCGAGATGAGTCCGCATCCGGTGTTGACGATGGCGGTGCAGGACATCATCGACGATGCCGGTGCGCAGGCTGCCGTGGTCGGTTCGCTGCGCCGTGACGAGGGTGGTCTGGAGCGGTTCATGCTCTCGCTTGGTGAGGCGGTGACCCATGGGATCACGCCCGACTGGGAGCGGGTCTACCCGTGGCAGGACGAGCGGCCGCGGCCCCGGGTCGAATTGCCCACCTACGCCTTCCAGCGCCAGCGCTACTGGCTCCAGGCGTCCGCCCCGGCAGCCGCCGGCGACGCCGCGGGCCTCGGGCTCACCGCCGCCGATCACCCGCTGCTCGGCGCGGCCGTCGCGCTCGCCGGCTCCGAGGGGCACGTCCTCACCGGCCACCTGTCCCTGCGGACCCACCCCTGGCTCGCCGACCATGCGGTCATGGGCACCGTTCTCGTCCCCGGCACTGGGCTCGTGGAGCTGGCCCTCCAGGCAGGGCACCGGGTGGGGTGCGGGCTGCTGGAGGAGCTGACGCTCCAGGCGCCGCTCGTTCTGCCCGAGTCCGGTGGGCGGCGGCTCCAGATCACCGTCGGCGCTCCCGAAGGTCCGGGCGGGCGGCGTACCGTGGCCGTCCACACTTGCGGGGACACCAGCCCGCGCGCCCCCGAGGCGTACGAGCCGTGGATCTGCCACGCCACCGGTGTGCTGGCCGAGGCGGTGCCCGCCGCCGCGGAGAACGCCGCCGCCCTCCCTGCGGATCCGGACCTGACAGCGGCCTGGCCGCCGCCAGGAGCCGAACCGCTGGAGATGGGCGCCGTCTACGAGGAACTGTTCGCCCAGGGGTACGAGTACGGGCCCGCCTTCCAGTGCCTGCGCGCGGTGTGGCTGCGCGGCGACGACATTTTCGCCGAGGTCGCCCTGCCCGAGGACGCGGACGCCGGACGCTACGCCGTGCACCCCGCCCTGCTGGACGGAGCGCTGCACTCCGTCCTCGTCAGCGCCACCCGCCGTCCGGGCGGTGCCAGTGCGGCCGCGGCCGCGGACGGCGCCGAGGACGAGACGTCGCAGCCGCGGCTGCCGTTCTCGTGGGGCGGGGTGGCGCTGCACGCCGCCGGGGCCGCCCGCCTTCGGGCCCGGCTCACCGTGGACGGCGACGGCAGCATCGTCCTGAAGGCAGCGGATCCCACGGGTGCGCTCGTCGTCTCCGTCGATGGCCTGGTGACCCGGCCCGTGCCCGCCGGGGCGCTGGCGCTGCCCGGTCACGAAGCGGAAGCGCACGAGTCGCTGTTCCGCCTCGACTGGACGCCGCTGGCCACTTCCCGTACGGCCGGGGCGCTCAGCGGGGCGTGGGCCGCGGTGGGCTCGGACGCGCACGGGACGCAGCGCGTGCTCAAGGAGGGTTCCGGGGGCGTCGCGACGTACGGCGACCTCGCGCAGCTGCGCGCCGCCCTGGACGCCGGTGCGCCCGCGCCCGACGTCGTCTGCGTGCCCGTCGCGCCGCACCGGCCGCCTCACGGTGACCTGGCCGTCGTGCCGGCGGCGGCCCGCGCCGTGACGGCCGAGGTGCTGGAGACCGTACAGGGCTGGCTGCGGGACGAGCGCCTCGTCTCCTCCCGCCTGGTGCTGCTCACCCGTGGTGCCGTGGGCGCCGCCCGCGCCGACGTGACCGACCTGGCTTCATCTCCCGTATGGGGCCTTGTGCGGGCGGCGGAGAGCGAGAACCCGGGGAGTTTCCTGCTGCTCGACCTCGATCCCGACGGCACCGAGGTGACGCACGAGCTGCTGGCCGCGGCCGTCGCGTCCGGCGAGCCCGAAATCGCCGAGCGGGACGGCGTACTGCTCGCGCCCAGGCTGGCGCGGGTCCCCTCCTCCGCCCGTACCCAGGCGCCACGGCTGGACCCCGAGGGCACCGTCCTGGTCACCGGCGGCACCGGCACCCTCGGCAGCATGCTGGCTCGGCGGCTCGTGACCGAGCACGGCGTGCGGCACCTGCTGCTGACCAGCCGCAGCGGCCGGTCAGCAGCGGGCGCGGACGAGCTGGCGGACGAACTCGCCCGGCTCGGCGCCGAGGTGGAGATCGCCGCCTGCGACGCCGCCGACAGGGACGCGCTGGCCGAGGCGCTGGCGGCCGTACCGGAGGCACACCCGCTGACCGCCGTCGTGCACACGGCGGGCGCGCTCGACGACGGCGTGGTCGGCTCCCTCACCCCCGAGCGGCTCGCCACAGTCATGCGCCCCAAAGTGGACGCCGCCGTCGCCCTGCACGAGCTGACCAAGGACCGGGACCTGGCAGCCTTCGTGCTCTACTCCTCCGCGGCCGGCGTCTTCGGCGGACCGGGCCAGGCCAACTACGCGGCGGCGAACGCCTTTCTCGACGCGCTGGCGCAACATCGCAGGGCGCGCGGTCTGCCCGCGCACGCGCTGGCCTGGGGCCTGTGGGAGCAGCGGTCCGGTCTGACCGGCGCACTCGGCGACGGCGAGGTCGGCCGCATCGCCGACAGCGGTGTCTCCACCTTGGGTACGAACGAGGCGCTGGCCCTCTTCGAGACGGCGTGGGCCACGGACGAGGCGGCGCTGGTGCCGGTCCGGCTGGACTTCGCCCGACTGCGCGCCCGGGCGGCGGCAGGTGAGGTGGCACCCCTGCTGCGCGGTCTCGTCCGGGCCCCGGTACGGAGCGCGGCGAGCACCGTCGACCGCACCACCGAGGCCGACGGCGACGCGCTGCTCCAGCGCCTCGACGGGCTCGGCGCCGAGGACCGGTCCGCGGTGCTGCTGGAACTGGTCCAGGCCGGCGCGGCCAGGGTGCTCGGCTTCGAGGCGCCGCACCAGGTGGAGCCCGGCAAGGGCTTCCTCGACATGGGCATCAACTCGCTGACGGCGCTGGAGCTGCGCAACACGCTCAACCGCGCCACAGGCATCCAGCTGCCCGTGACACTGGTTTTCGACCATCCCTCGGCCGAGCGGCTCGCCGAGTACCTCGACTCGCGGGTCGGCGCCGCGGATGCGGCACCGGGCGCCGACGCGGTGCACGGTGAGCTCGCCCGGCTGGAAGCCGTCCTCTCCCGTGTCGAACTGCCCGACGAGGCACGGGGTCAGGTCGCCGGCCGGCTCCAGGAGCTGTTGCGGTCCCTGGGGCGGTCCGTCACGCTCACGGACGGTCCGGCAGAGCTGACCGACAACCTCGCGTCGGCCACCGACGACGAGATGTTCGCGATGATCGACGAACAGCTCGGCATGCCGTAACCCCCAGGGCTCCGCCGTTCGCCTCCGTGCCGCCGGTGCGGCGCCCGGACGGCGCGATGCCCCGGTTCCTCCCAGGCCGGTCACCCCGAGAACAGGGGTGACCGGCCTCTGCTTCTAGGGGGGCCGTTAGGGACGGTTAGGGGTGGCCGCCCGAACGCGGGTTTTCTAGCGTCGCAGGTGACGTCATATCGATGCTGCTCCCGCCGTGCTCCCGCACTGTGCGCTTCCCGCACCCGGCGCCGGAATCGGCACCGCAACAGGGGCCGCGGCACAGTCGAAGCCCCGACGGGGCTTCGAGCATCGGGATGACTTCCGCCGGGGTTCGTACGTGCCGTGAGCAGCTGGCCCTCCCGGGCGCCACCGTGCTGTCCGTTCTCAAGAGGTTGTTACACATGCAGACTGAGCAGAAGCTTCGCGACTACCTCAAGCGTGTCATGGCCGATCTCCAGCAGACCCGGCAACGGCTCAGCGAAGCGGACGCCCGGGCCCACGAGCCCATCGCGATCGTCGGCATGGCCTGCCGCTACCCCGGCGGCGTTACGTCCCCCGAAGAACTGTGGGACGTGGTGGCCGAGGGACGGGACGCCGTCTCCGCCTTCCCCACCGACCGCGGCTGGGACCTGGACAAGCTCTACAGCGCCGACCCTGAAATCCCCGGTACGTTCTACGCGCGCGAGAGCGGATTCCTCTACGACGCCGCCGAGTTCGACCCGGCTTTCTTCGGCATTTCACCGCGCGAGGCCATCGCCATGGATCCGCAGCAGCGGCTGCTGCTGGAGACCGCCTGGGAGGTCGTCGAACGCGCGGGCATCCCCCCGCACTCCCTGCGCGGCAGCAGGACCGGCGTGTTCGCCGGCGTGATGTACCAGGACTACGCCGCCCGCCTCGACGAGGTCCCCGAGGACATCGAGGGCTACCTCGGCGTCGGCAACGCCTACAGCGTCACATCCGGCCGCATCTCCTACACCCTCGGCCTCGAGGGCCCCGCCGTATCCGTGGACACCGCCTGTTCCTCGTCGCTGGTCGCCCTGCACCTGGCCGTGCAGGCGCTGCGCAACGGCGAATGCACCCTGGCCATGGCCGGCGGCACCACCGTCATGTCCACCCCGGACACCTTCATCGACCTCGCCCGCCAGGGCGGCCTGTCCGCCGACGGCCGCTGCAAGGCGTTCGCCGACGCCGCCGACGGCGCCGGCTTCGCCGAGGGTGTCGGGATGCTGCTGCTGGAGCGGCTGTCGGACGCCCAGCGCAACGGGCACCAGGTGCTGGCCGTCGTGCGTGGTTCCGCCATCAACCAGGACGGCGCCAGCAGCGGCCTGACCGCCCCCAACGGTCCCTCCCAGCAGCGCGTCATCCGCCAGGCCCTCGACAACGCCCAACTGGCTTCCGATCAGGTCGACGTGGTGGAGGCGCATGGCACGGGGACGACGCTGGGTGACCCGATCGAGGCTCAGGCGATCCTGGCGACCTATGGTCAGGGCCGCCCCGCCGAGCGTCCGCTGTGGCTCGGCTCGCTGAAGTCGAACATCGGTCACACGCAGGCCGCGGCCGGTGTCGGCGGTGTCATCAAGATGGTGATGGCGTTGCGGCACGGTGTGCTGCCCAGGACGCTGCACGTGGACGCGCCGTCGCGGAAGGTCGACTGGAGCGCGGGCGCCGTCTCCCTGCTGACGGAAAACCAGGACTGGTCGGAGGGCAACCGCGTGCGGCGCGCCGGTGTTTCCTCCTTCGGTATCAGCGGGACGAATGCGCATGTGGTGCTGGAGGAGGCGCCGGCGGCGGAGTCTGTGGGGGAGTCGGTTTCTGAGCCGGCCTCTGGTTTGGCTTCGGGCTCTGGTTCGGGTTCGGGTGTGGTGGTTGGTGGGGGTGTGGTGCCGTGGGTGGTTTCGGCGCGGAGTGCGGCGGGGTTGCGGGCGCAGGCGGGGCGGTTGGTGTCGTTCTTTGGGGAGCGGTCGGAGC
>NZ_JBSGZO010000514.1:0-5651 GCF_053611045.1 Streptomyces sp. NPDC054841
GCTGGGGGGTGCTGATCTGCACGGCGACCCGGTCGTCGCCGCCGACTCCATCGGCCGGCACACGGTCTTCGCCGCCACACCGAGGTCGGTGCTGGCGTGGACGCAGGCACGCCCCGGCGCACCGTTCTCCGGGCCGCTGCGGACCGGACTGCCGCCGACCACGCTGGCGCTCAGCGCGACGGCGGACGCCGGCGGCGACGGCATACGGGCCGGAGACGATGGCGACGGGGACAGGGACGGGAACGGGGACGGCATACGGGCCGGAGACGGCGGCGGCGTACGGCTCTGGTACCGCGCCCCTGTCACGGGCGAGGTGCGCAGCGCCCGCTTCACCGGTGGCCGCCCCGGCACCCGGAGCACGGCCGAGAAGAGCCTGCGCGCCACCTCGCCCATGACCGCCACCGGTATGGCGGGCTTCGGCCCGGTGAGCGCGGGCGAGGAACTGCTGGCCGTGCGGTCCCGTACGGGCATGCTCGCGACGGCCCCGGCCGTACCGGGAACGAACCCCGGCTGGACGGAGTCCGGCTTCCTCTTCGCGGGGGCACCCGCGGTCGTACCGGGCGGTGTGGCCGCGATCGGTCTGGACGGCACCCTGCACTGGACGCCCGCGGCCCGATGAGGCCGTGGCCCGGTGAGCCCGCGGCCCGATGAGTCCGGCGGCCCGATGAGTCCGGCGGCCGCGCACGGTCCATACATGTGAGACGGGAGGCCCGCCGCGGCCGAACGGACCCGATCACGAAAGGACCCCACCATGCCGGCCCAGGAAGAACCGCAGACGGAGCTCGACGCGCGCTACAGCTCCCCCGACGCCACCGCGACACCGTGGCCGGACGCGGTCACCCAGCTGAACGAGTCGGAGATCTTCTGGCTCTCGACCGTGCGCCCGGACGGCCGCCCGCACGTCACCCCGCTGATGGCGGTCTGGCTGGACGACACGCTCCACTTCACCACCGGTGAGCAGGAGCGCAAGGCGCGCAACCTCGCCGCCAACCCCCATGTCGTCCTCACCACCGGCACCAACATCGACAGCGAGGGCCGCGACCTGGTCGTCGAGGGCGAGGCGGCCGTGGTGTCCGACGAGCCGCGGCTCGCACGGCTGGCCGAGGCCTGGGAGTCGAAGTACGGTCCGGAGTGGCACTTCGAGGTCCGGGACAAGGCCTTCTGGCACGAGGGCGCAGGCCGCTCCCTGGTCTTCGGTGTGACACCCCGTACCGCCTTCGGCTTCGGCAGGGGCGAGACCTACAGCCAGACCCGCTGGCGCTTCACCGGCTGAGGGCGCCCGGACGGCCGAACGGAGACCGTTCCATGGAATGGACCCTCGAAGTGATCGTCATTCCGGTCACCGACGTGGACCGGGCCAAGCGCTTCTACATGGACCAGTGCGGCTTCAACGCCGACCTCGACATGTCGCCTTTCGAGGGGAGCCGCTTCGTCCAGCTCACCCCGCCCGGCTCCCGCTGCTCCATCGTCATCGAGTCCGGCCTGCCCGACTCCCCCGGCCAGGCGCGGATGACTCCGGGTTCCCTCCAGGGCCTGCAACTGTGCGTCACCGACATCGACGCGGCCAGGTCGGAGCTGGTGAGCCGTGGCGTGGTGGTCGGTCCGGTGCGGCACGTCGGGCCGTCGGGCTGGGAGGACGGCAAAGGAACGGAAACCTGGAATTCCTTCCTGTTCTTCCAGGACCCTGATGGCAACGGCTGGGTGGTCCAGGAGGCACCGACACCACTCGCCACCCGGTGACGGTCCGAGCCGGCGGCCCGTGACGGTCCGGCGGCTGACACAGGAGGTCCCTGCATGGAGTTCACGCTCGAAGTGATCCTCGTCCCCGTCTCCGACGTGGACCGGGCCAAGGAGTTCTACCGCGACAAGGCCGGCTTCCACGTCGATCACGACACCCGCATCGACGAGCGGTTCCGCATCGTGCAGCTGACCCCGCCCGGCTCGGGCTGTTCCGTCGTCATCGGTGAGGGCATCCCCGTGCCGGGCGGCAGGACGCTCGAACCCGGCTCGTACCAGGGCCTCCAGCTGGTCGTGGGCGACATCAAGGCGGCCCATGCCGAACTCGTCGCCCGTGGCCTGGACGTCACCGAACCCGAAGTGGTCGCGCCGGGCGACGGTGGCACGTTCATGTACTTCTCCGACCCCGACGGCAACGGCTGGGCCATCCAGGAATGGACCCGGCGCGCCTCCCAGCCCCTCCACGCGCTCCTGGCCGAGCAGGCGCGCGAGCGCGCGGACGGCGACGACGCGGCCGGCGGCGGGGCGGACTAGCCGGTCCCCGCAAGGAATCCGGGCAGCGCCATGGAATGGACTATCGAAGTGATCGTCGTCCCGGTCAGCGACGTCGACCGGGCCAAGACCTTCTACGCCGACCAGTGCGGCTTCACGGTCGACCACGACAGCAGCATCGGCAAAGGCGTCCGCATCATCCAGCTGACCCCGCCCGGGTCGCCCTGCTCGATCGTCATCGGTGAGGGCATGCCTCCTGCCCCCGGCCAGACGGTGATGACCCCCGGCGCCATCCAGGGCCTGCAACTCTGCGTCCCCGACATCGAGTCGGCCCACGACGAGTTGCTCGCCCGCGGCGTCGGGGTCAGCGCGGTCCAGCATGTCGCCGCCACGGGGTGGGCCCAGGGCAAGGGCGAGCCGTGGAACTCGTTCGTGTTCTTCCAGGATCCCGACGGCAACGGATGGGTCGTCCAGGAGTCCCCCGCGCCCCTGTCGGACCGCCGCCACTAGGGCCTGTCTTCCGGATCAGGCCGCCCGACAGCCAGGTCAGGTCAGGTCAGGTCAGGTCAGGTCAGGTCAGGTCAGGTCAGGTCACCTCACTTGGCCGCCTTGAAGGCCGAGGGCGCGGGGAGTTCGACGCCGGTGCAGCCCCGGCGCCTGGTGATGTCGTCGACGTACGCCCGGAAGAGGGTGGACAGGCGGTCGAGCACGACGTCTTCGTAGGTGTAGCTGACGGTGAGGGTGTGGATCGCGGGCCGCCCGTCGCAGACGGACGAGGCCCACCAGACGCCGGGCCCCTCACCGCCACCGGCGGTGCCCGGCCTGAGGTACTCGTAGTGGTCGAGGACCTCGATGGCGACCGACTCGGACTCGGGGCCGAAGAAGGAGGCCGTCCTCATCCACCAGGGCGAGTGCGTGAGCGCGTCGTCCGCGTACTCCCGCTGGGATCCCTGCAGGTCCGGGGCGATCTCGCGGACGCCCGCCGGGCTGAGTGCCAGCAGGCAGGTCTCCGTCGCGCTGCGGGCCCCCGTGGGTGCCTCCAGCATGCGGTCCGGCAACCGGCCACGCCCGGCGTCGTCGAGGTGTCTGCCGTACCAGGCGCAGGAGGCGCTCGCGGACTTCGGAGCGCGGAGCTCTCGTCCGGGAGTCGTCAACTGTGCGGGAACGGCGGGGAGTCGGGTGTCGCACTTCAGTGCGTCCGCCGCCCGGGCCGCGGCTGTGCGGGCCAGCCCGGCGAGAATTCCGCGGTCGTCGTCCGACACGTCGTCATAGTCGGCCCTGGCCGTGACCTGTACGGAGGACGGCTTCCCGGACCCGGATGCACAGCCGGTCCGGACCGTGACGGAGTCGTCGCTGTAGTGGCCGAGCGCGCCGTCGCCCAGGGGCAGGGGCTCTGCGTGGTCGGCGAGGCGGGTCACGTCGTCCGGGTCGGGATCCTTGTCGTCGCGGCGGCCGAACGGTTCGAACCGTATCTCGTCGCCCACGACGTTCATGGGCACGTCGTCGGCGGAGGTGCGGACGGCGAGTACGAAGAGGCCGTCGGACTTGCCCGGCTCCGGCACCCGGTAGAGCGTGCACCGGCCCGGCAGCGCGTCGAGCCGCAGTCGGTCGTTCTCGCCGCTGCCCGCCTTGGCCCTGACCATCCCGCCCCGCAGGTCCATCACCGCCTCGGCGTCCACGATGCCGCCGCAGGCCGCGGCGATCTCGGCCTCGCTCGCGGCCCGGTCGCGCACATCCGTGTACGTCAGCCAGCACGCCCACAGGCTCGCCCCGGTCCCGAGCACGGCGGTGGCCAGGAGCAGCTTGTTGCCCCGGTCGCGCCAGGGCCCGCCACCAGGCACCGACGGCACCCGGGCCAGCCATCGCGGTTGCCGCACCGGCGAAACGCCTTCGGGCAGCCGCGTGCCCGCCCGGTCCTCCCCGTGCCAACTCATGCAGATCCCCCGTACGTTCCCCGTGCCCGGCCAACAGTTCGCAGAAGCTATCAGCCGCCCCGGACGCCACTGCGGCCCCGCCCACCACATGGACGGGGCCGCGCAGTGTCGACGGGGGGTCATCGGCCCTCCGCCGCCTTCGACTGCTCGGAGAGGCGACTGCGCATCAGCAGCAGCGCATCAGTGGCTTTCTTGCGAGTCTCCGCCAGCCTCTCGGGCGGGCCGCCCACGTAGACGGAGACCGCGGTCTTCCCTGTCCGGCCGGTCAGCACGATGTAGGGCAGGTTCGCCGTACTGCCGTCGTCGTAGGTGGCCAGCCTTCCTTCTTCGGAGATCACTTCGTCGAATCCGGACAAGGGCGGGGCGATCGCTTCGTGCACGTCGTCCCAGCGGGATTTGCCCATGCGCTGAGTGGTGCAGCGGTGGATCGTGTTTCTGTCGTCGGCGAGGGATTGTCGTGCCGTGGCGTCGTCCACGTACACCGCCACCAGGGAACTGGTGGTGAAGCCTTGCAGGTCGTCCTGTGCTGCACGGCTGACCGCGGCAAGTGTCCCCGCCCGCAGGGGCTTTTGGTACAACTCGCAATTGGGCCGGACCGCTTCTTCCAGGGCCGGGTCCTCCTCGTACGGGGTGCTGCGGACGAACCCCGGGCCCCAGTCCTGAGGTGAGAGCGCCACCGCCGATGCGATCCTGTGCGCCTCTGCGGCTGCGGCCGCGGTGTCACGCGGGGACGGCGAAGCGGATGCGGTGTCATGGGGGGACGGCGAAGCGACCCCGTGCGAAGGACCCCTTCCACCGCCTCGAAGCAGCAGCACCAGGCCCAGGCCCAGCACCAGTACCACGGCCACCCCGACGATGAGCGGAACGAGGCTTCGCCGAGAGCGCCACCAGGAGGGTTCGGGACGCGGACCCGGGCCGAACCGATCGGGCGGAGGACGCGGAGACAGGGGGCCAGGGGGCGGGCCCGATCCCTCGGCGGCAGCCGGCTTCTGCACGGTGGGGCGCTCCGGCGGCGCCGCCCAGTCCGAGAGCGTCGCTTGCTGCGCCGGGTGAGGCTCGGCGGCGATGATGGGGACGAGCCGCCGCGCGGCCTCCTCCAACGCCTCCAGGCCGGTGGCGCCGGGGACGAACGCCATGACGATCCAGGACAGCCCGCCCTCCTCCACGATGTCGTGCACGGTCACGACATCGGGGTGGTCGCGCAGCCGGGCGGCGCGCCGCGCTTCGCCGCGGGCCCGGGTGATCCGGGCGCTCACCTCACGATCCGTGAGGCCCGGCGGCAGGGCGATCTCCTTGAGCGCGACCTCACACGCGAGTTCATGATCGAAGGCGAGCCACAGGCGGCCCATACCCCCGGCAGCCAGCTGCCGCAGGAGCCGGTAGCGCCCGGCGATCACGCGCCCGGCGGCCCCGTGTGCTCCGGTCATGGCGCCGCTTCTTCCAGGGTGGCCGGCAGGGTTCCCCGGCGATCACGGCGACCCCTCATTC
>NZ_JBSGZO010000515.1:0-5650 GCF_053611045.1 Streptomyces sp. NPDC054841
GGGGCACGATCTTTCGTGCCCCCGTCCGTCGCATCAGCACCGTGCTAGCGTCCCCGGATCCGGACCCCGGGGCAACTTGCGGAAGCCGGGACGGCGTCCTCGAGCACGGGAAGCGAACCACGGGAGCCGCAGTGACCACCGCCGAGCCGACACATGCGGACGAGAGCAGCGCCGCGAGGGGGCCGCGAACCGCGAAGCCACGAATAGGGCTGCCCGCATTCCGCTCCGGGAACTCCTTGACTTCCGAGACTTCCCCGGCCTCCGAGACGGCCTCCGCGATTTCCTCGGCCACCGAGACCTCCTCGACGGAGCCCAAGGGTGCTCCGTCCGCTCTCAGGGCGCGCCTCAGCCGCCATCCCGTCCTCGTCGCGACGGTCCTCGCCGGGTTCCTCCATCTCCTCTGGTTCTTCTTCTTCGCCAACAGCGGCGGTGACATCGCCGCGCAGGACGCCTGGGCCGAGTTCGTCGGCCGGCACCCCGACTCCGCGTACAACCTCGCCTGGTACGGGGGCATGCACCCCGTCTCGTACAGCGTGGTGTCCCCGTATCTGATGTCCCTCCTCGGCGTGCGGACGACGATGATGGTCGTCGGCACGCTCTCCGCCGCCCTGACCGCGCTGATCCTCACCCGCGTCCGTGCCGTCCGTAACCCGCTGGCGTGCGCGCTGGCCGGGGTGTTCGCGTTCCTGTGCAACGCGCTGTCGGGGCGGGTCACGTTCGGCCTGGGGATGATGTTCGCGCTGGGGGCGGTCGCGGCGGTGTTCTGCTGGCCGCACCGGTGGCGCTACAAACGGTGGGCGAAGGCCGCCGTCGCCGCGCCGCTCGCGGGTCTCGCGACCGCGTCGAGTCCGGTTGCCGGGCTGTTCCTCGGAGTCGTCGCGGCGGCGCTGTTCCTGAACCGGCGCCGGCCGGGTGCGTACGCGCTCGGGCTCGCCCCGGTGGTGGTCGTGGCGCTGTCGGCGTGGCTGTTCCCGTTCTCGGGTACGCAGCCGATGTCGTTCGCGTCGACGTCGCTGCCGTTCCTCTTCGGGGTCTTCGTGTTCGTCCTCGTACCGAAGGACTGGCGGACGGTGCGCACCGCCGCAGCGGTGTACGCCCTCGGCACCTTCCTCACCTTCCTCGTCGACTCACAGATCGGGTCGAACGTCTCGCGGCTCGCGATGCTGTTCGCGGGCGTGGTGCTGCTGGCCGCGCTGCCGTACGCCGTGCCGCGCTCCCGCAGGTGGTACGCGCTGGTCCTCACCTTCGCCGGGCTCAACTTCTGGATCGGTTTCAAGAGCGTCGACGACATCGTCCGTACGGCCCCGGCCGCGTCCTGGACGCGTGAACTCGCGCCGCTGGTGAACGAGCTCCAGGAGGTCGGCGCGGAGAAGGGCCGCGTCGAGGTCGTCCCGGCCAGCAGCCACCGGGAGGCGTCGGCGCTCGCGCCGTACGTCAATCTCGCGCGCGGCTGGAACCGGCAGGCGGACATGGAGCGCAACCCGCTCTTCTACGACGACACCCTCAGCGCGGCCAACTACCGCGAATGGCTGGACCGCTGGGCCGTGCACTTCGTGGTGCTGCCGACGGGCAGGCCGGACTCGGGCGGCGGGCAGGAGGCGGAGCTGATCGAGCAGGGCCAGCCATATCTGAAGCGGGTCTGGTCCGACGCGAACTGGCAGCTGTTCGCCGTCCGGAACCCGATGCCGCTGGCCGATCCGCCGGCGACGGTGGACCGCGCCGGCGCCGGTGAGCTCACGATCCATGTGAAGACGGCGGGCCGGGTGCTGATCCGCATCCCGTACTCGCCGTGGCTCGGCCTCGTCGACGAGGAGGGGCGGAGCGTGGAGCAGCCGAAGGAGACGGAGGCGTCGAAGCGCATGCGGGAGGACGACTCGGACGCGCCGAAGAGGTTCGTGAACGTCTCCGGCTGCCTCATGAAGGCGGAGGAGGACGCGGCGGGCGACGAATGGACGGAACTGCTGGCCCCGCGGCCGGGCGTGTACCGCCTGGCCGCGCCGTACCAGCTGCCGCGGGGGACGCCGTGTCCGGAGGAGCTGCGCGGCGCGGTGAGGTGAGGGGGCGCCCCGGTCCCGGTTGCGGTTGCGGCTCCGTCGCCCTCGGCGGGCTTTCTCCCCGCCCCGCCCCTCCCGCAGTGTCGACTTGCGGCTGCGCCGACGGCGGGGACGCTATGAGGCTCGCCGCGCGGCGCCCTGGGGCCAGACGACGTCCACCGGCAGGCCCGCCTCGCGTGCCTCGACGACGGTGTCCGCCGTGCCACCGCCCTTGCCGGACGGCAGCTCGCCGTTCCACACAGCAACCAGTCGGTCTGCGCGCTTCAGCAGCGTCCGGTTCGCGTCCTCGTAGGCGTGCCGGTTCGCAGTCTCATGGGGCAGGACAATGACCTCCGCAGCGGCCTCAATGAGCCGGTCGAAGATCGCCTCGTGTTCCGGCTTCACCTTGTTCTGCCGGTAGTCCTGCGAAGGGATCACGGCGACCAGGCGCCCGCCGACCTCGAGCACGGCTTCGGCGAAGAGCGAGTCACTGCCCTTGGCGATGCACGAGATGCCGGTCAGGGCAGGGCCTGCGTGAGGTTCGAGCAGTTGTCGCAGCGCGTCACGGACGAGGGAGATGCTGGCCTCGGTCAGGTCCATGTGCCCCGACACGGCGAGGATGGTCACGATGCTCCTTCGGTTGACAACAGGTCGCGGATCCTAGCTCGGGCCTCGCTCACCGGCCGTGACGTCGTTCGGCCGACGGTGTACGGGTACAGCTGCCCCAGCTGTGTGCGGACGCGGTTGGACTGGGTCCGGGACGCAGCGTGCGCGGGAGGGGGCTTTTCGTCATGCCCGGGGGGACGTGGTCGGTAGGCTCGCGCGTATGACTGACTTCGTGCAGGTATCCACGGCGACCCCGACCCGGGAACAGGCAGTAGAGCTGGCACAGTCGGTGGTGAAGGAGCGGCTGGCCGCCGGCGCCCAGGTCATCGGCCCTGTGACGTCAGTCTTTTGGCATCTGGGAGAGTTCGGGACCGGTGAGGAGTGGCAGCTCCTCCTCAAGACCCGCGCTGAACGGTACCCAGCCCTTGAGGCCCACCTGTTGAAGCACCATCCCTGGGACAACCCGGAGGTATCGGCGGTGCCTATCGTCGCGGGCGCTGAAGCGTGTCTGCGTTGGGTAGCGGAGAACACCCAGCCGAGCCCGAGTCAGTAGACCGTCCGGGCAATGTCGTGTGCCCGGGCTCAGTCGTCGAGCGGCTCGGCCCCGTGCGCGGCTGCGATCGCGTCGATACGCGCGGCCAGCTCGAAGTCCGCGGACGTCAGCTTGTGCCCAGCATCGTGTGTCGTGATCCCGAAGCGCACTCGGCCCCACCGCAGGTCGATGTCCGCGTGGTGGCTGATGAGCCGCTCGACGTCGGCGACGTGCACGATCATCGCTACGCCCCCGTGATAGCGGATCCCGAACGTGCGGGTGATCTCGTCGCCCTCGCGCCGCCAGCCCGGCACGCCGTTCAGTGCCTCTTCAATCTCGCTCTCCGTCAGCGACACCGGCGCTCCTGCCACGGTCAGCTCCCCTCAGTCACAGGCGCCAGCACCTCCGCCAGGTCCCGGCCGACCGGAGCATCCTGCCACGGCCGCATGGGCTGCTCCAGATTGGCCAACTCCCGTCGCATCCGCGCCGATCGCGTCTCCACAGCGATCGTTGCCGCGCTGCGGACTATCTCCAGGGCGTGGTCGGGCTCGCGCGCGGCGGCCGCAGCGGTGGCGTGACGCGCCAGGTACACCCCGCGGTCCCGCCGTGCCGTCTCGGGTACGACGTCGAGGACCTGGGACCACAGCGAGACGGCCTCATGGCCCAGGCCGAGCCGCCCGTAGCAGGTGGCTCGCTGCACCTCCAGATAACCGGGCGTGCGTCGGCAGGCGTTACCCCAGGGCAGGTCGTCGTCGACGCGGGACAGCAGTCCGTCGGCTGCGTCGATGAGCTGGTCGACGGCTGTGCGGTCCCCGGTGAGGCTTGCCCCGTGAGCCTGCTGCTGCATGGCCATGATGCGGACCTTCGGCACGAGGCGGCCGGCGTCGTCGAGGGCGGCTTCGCACAGGTCGATGACCGCGTGCCCGTCGGCGAGGTCTGTGCGCATCTGGGCCTGGTTGACCAGGCTGTAGCCGATGAGGTGCGGATCGCGGGAACGCATCGCGATCTCCTGCGTCACGCCTCGCCAGAACGCCGCACCGTCCATGTCACCGGCGTCCTGGTACAACCAGCCGACCAGCGCGGCGTACGCGGCACCCACGCGGAGAAGGCCGCGGCGCGTCTCGCCCTTCGCCGAGCGAACCAGCTTGTCGATCAGCTGGTACTGCGCCGAGACGGTGCCGATCAGGTCATGCGGGCCGAGGAACATGTCTGCCCGGTAGTGGCCCTCCAGTTGCTGCTGGAAGTAGTCGATCAGGGCGGGATCGACATGCTGCGGGGCGGTCGGGCCGACGACGAGCGCGGCAGCGGTTACGGAGATGAACGCACGGCGTTTCACTTGGGCCTCTTCATGGTGCTCGGGGCGGATCCAGCCTGGCGGGCTGGTGAATCCGAGGTCCTCAGGCCAGCGACCGAGCGCGTCATGCAGGACGATGGCCGTTTCCTCTGAGGGCCACCCAGGCCGTGCCGACTCCCAGCGTCTCCAGGTGCGCGCCGACACGGTGAAGTGCGGGTCGTCGAGCAACTGTTGCCCGTGCGTTTGGAGCTCTTCGGCGGCTGCGTCCATCGTCCGCCAGCCGCGTCGGAGCCGCGCGGCTCTCAGCGCGTCGTTGCGGTCCATGGGCCCAGTCTGAGGTGTCATCGATCGCACTTCCGGCCGTGGCCGCTACGTGACCGCAGATGGCCGCGCCGTGGCCTAGTTCCGTCTCGACGTACAGACCCATCATCCAGCTGTGACTACCGGACGTACACGAAACGCTGCGACCAGCGCTCGCACGAGCGAAGTGGGCACAGTCGACGGCACCGACCCGAGACCGCTGGACCTTGCGACGATGCGGGACACCGCCCGGCGAGTCATAGCCCTGGGCGAACGGCCGTCGATCCGGGATCTCGACGAGCTGACCGAAGCCATGCGCGGTCACGTCCAGCTCCTGGTGCCCGAGATCCGGAACCTCATCACCGGCAAGGGACTCGGTGACATTCCCGCCCAGGTCGCGCAGATCTGCGCCGAGGAGGCGTGGCGGCGGTTTCACACCACAAGGGGCTTCGGCCCGGACGCTGCCTACCGGCACGCCCAGAAGCTGGCGCTCTCGGTCTTCTCCCTGTGCGACCACCACGACAACCTGCGCGAGCCGACCGGACCGGTGGAGCGATGAGCGATCAAGACGGCACCTGCACGCTGAACGCTGGGAGCTGCCGGTTCTGTCCCGGGCCGGAGCCGGACGTGCTCCTGAGCGACAAGACGCTGCCGTACACGACGACCGGCCGCACGGTGATCCCCTGCTACTGCTGGGTGCCCTTCGACGGCGGCCGCGCTCGATGTGCCCGCGAGCCCGGACATGCCGGTGCCCACGAGGACTACTACGCCCCGGCCCGGTGGCCGAACCGCGGCCCGGAACCCCAGTGACTCCCGTCCGCTGCCGGCCGACCGGCAGCGGACGGGTCCGCAAGACACCCGTCCCCGCACCCCCAACCCCGGACA
>NZ_JBSGZO010000516.1:0-5641 GCF_053611045.1 Streptomyces sp. NPDC054841
CGGTCACCCCGAGTTCGGGTGACCGCCTTCGCCGTCAGCGTGCCCGGTTTGCCCCCCGGCTGCCGTGGCGATCGCTCGGCCCAGGGCGGTCGGCCCACTCCCCGGGCCTGATCACTCTCCTCGCCCGGTGCTACTTGTGGGGCTGCCAGACGTAGCGGATGTCCGGCTCTCGCTCATCGTTGCGCTGCCCGTCCGTTCGCTCGATCTCGATGAAGCCGTGCCGTTCGTAGAACCGCTGTGCCGCTTCGTTGACTTGGAACGTCCACAGCGCCAGCCTCTCTGGTTGCCGCTGCTTGGCCAGAGCCATGAACCGATCGCCCAGCCCCCGCCCGCGCCACGTTGGGTCGAGGTAGAGCTGCTTCAGCTCCCCGCCGTTGAGCACCAAGACCCCCACCACACTGTTCTCGGTGACGGCCACCCAGGTCTCGTACTGCGGCACCAGCACGCGTGAGAACCAGTCCCGCACCTCGGCGTCGTCGTGCGCACGGCGCACCGACGGCAGCGCGACGTCGAAGGAACGCAGCCAGACATCGGCCGCGGGGAGCGCGTCGGCGGTGCCCGCACGACGGAGAACAACGTCCTCACTGTTCACAGCGCGATACCTCCACGACCTTCCAGGGTTTGATGACGTCTTGCGGGGGCCTTGCCACTCAGGGGCCCGGTTCTACTTCCCGGGGCGTCCGAGCTGGTGGACGGTCCAGCCCGTCGCGCGCCAGGGCTCGGGGTCGAGGGTGGTGCGGCAGTCGACGAGCAGGGGGTTGTCGGGGCGGTCGACGAGGACTGCGGGGTTGGCCTGCCGGTACTCGGGCCACTCGGTGGCCAGGACGACGAGATCAGCGCCGTCGAGGGAGGCAGGCAGGTCGTCGGTGTAGTCGAACTCGTGGTTGCGGATCATGGCCGTGGCCACGGCCTGCGGGTCGTGCACAGTGACGGTGGCGCCGGCCTGCTGGAGGGCCTGTGCAAGAGCGAGGGCCGGGGATTCGCGGACGTCGTTGGTGCCGGGCTTGAACGCGGCACCCCACACGGTGACCCGGGCACCCTCGATGGGCCGGTTGCCCAGGGCGCGGGTGATGAGGCCCAGGGCAACGTCGGTGCGGGTCTCGTTGATCTCCTCGGCCGCGCGCAGGAGGGCAGCGGCCTGGTCGGCGCCGAGCTGCCGGGCGGAGGCGGTGAAGGCGCGGACGTCCTTGGGGAGGCAGCCGCCGCCGTAGCCGATGCCGGGCCTCATGCCGCCGCTGCCGATTCGGGGGTCGATACCGAGGATGTCCACGATCTGGGAGACGTCGCCGCTGGCAGCCTCGCACATGTCGGCGACGGCGTTGATGTAGCTGATCTTCAGACCGAGGTAGGTGTTCGCGGCGCCCTTGGCGAGTTCAGCGGTCTGCGGGTCGGTGACGAACAGGGGGACACCGGCGTCCAGGATGGGGGCGTAGACGGCGCGGATCGCCTTTTCAGCCTCGGCGGTGGTGAGTCCGGCGATGAGGCGGTCCGGGCGCAGGGTGTCATCGACGGCGTGTCCCTCGCGGAGGAACTCCGGGTTCCATACGACGTCGACGCGTTCGCCGGCGGGGCCAGGCGCTGGGCGAGGGAGGTGACCTGGCGGGTGGTGCCGACGGTTACGGTCGACTTCCCGACGATCGTGCACGGCCGGTCGAGGTGGGGGCGAGTTGGCGGATGGCGCCGTACACCTGGCCGGTGTCGTAGGAGCGGCCGTCGGCGTCGATGGGGGTACCGACACCGATGAAGTGCAGCTCGGCGAAGGCGGCGGCCTCGGGGATGCTGGTGGTGAACCGCAGGCGCCCGCTCGCGGTGTGGCGAGCGAGCAGTTCGGGGAGACCGGCCTCGTAGATGGGGCATTCGACGGCGTTGAGCCGATCGACCTTGGCCTGGTCGACGTCCACGCCGATGACCTCGTGGCCGAGTTCGGCCATCGCCGCCGCGTGCGGGATGCCGAGGTGACCACAGCCGATCACGGAAACACGCATTGCAGGTCCTTGTCTTGGTCGGGGGCACACCGTGCCCGATGTGCCCCCAGACGCTATCGGTGCGGGAGCGGCGCCCGGGGCGCCTTTGGCTTCAATCAGACGTTCACGTCGAGGAGTTCGGCCAGGCGGAGCAGGGCGGGGGTGGCCTCGGAGCGGACCACGACGTCGCCCTCCCGGGCGCCCTCGATGAGGTAGTGCTGGTGGACTCCGTTCTCGGCGACGCCCTCGGTGTCGAGGTAGAAGATCGGCATGCCGCACTCGCGGGCGCGGGCCTGGACCTGGCGCCGGTCGGCGTGCAGACCGATGACGAGCAGGGCCTTGGCGTCGTCGGGGAACGGCATGTACGGGGTGCGCTGGTCGTAGCGGCGCATGAACGCCTCCTCCAGTCCGGCGCGGGCGAAGAGTCGGTCGAAGTTGTGGGTGGCCACCGGGCCGACCATGTGTCCTGCGTCGAGGAAGGCATTCAGGGCCCGGTGCGCGCTGGTCGGCTCGGCGAGCGCCAGGGAGCGGAACATCGACACCATGTCGTCGACCTTGCGGACCGTGTCGGTCAGGATCTCCTTGATCAGGATGTCGGCGGCCGGGGCGAGGGTGAAGGCGTAGCCCTGGGTGAGGTCGTTCCCCGCGCGGGCGGTGACCCGGTAGACCTCGTGCAGCCAGTGCAGCGGCTGGATACCGGCCTCGATGCTGGTTCCGCATCCGGCTTCCACCACGAATGGCAGGTGGTCCAGCAGGCCGGACAGGTCGTCGGCGTAGGTCGGGTTGCCGCGCTACTCCTTGACGCGCATCCCGCCGGCCAGCACGTCCCACGGGAGGTTCCGCGCGGCCCGGGTGAGGCTGTAGTCCACGGAGCGGATCGTGACGTCGAGGGACGTGAACCCCTCGGGGCGGCCTCGGGTTGGACGCGAAGGGCGTACCTTCCCGAGTGATCGACTTCTGGTCATCGAGTAGGCCGACGTTGCACCGTCGGTCGGGAAGGCACGCCCGTGCTGAGCGTAGTGAATGCCGATGGAACGACCGAGACCGGCTCCCTGATCGACGACATCGTCCGCGAGGGCGCGAGGCGGATGCTGGCCGCCGCCCTGGAGGCTGAAGTCATTCCTACATAGCCGAGTTGGTCGACCATCGAGACGAGAACGGGCGCCGCCTGGTGGTCCGCAACGGCTACCACCAGCCCAGGAAGGTCACCACCGCGGCCGGGACGGTCGAGGTGAAGGCCCCGCGCGTCAACGACAAGCGCATCGACGAGGCAACCGGCGAGCGCAAACGGTTCTCCTCGGCGATCCTGCCGCCGTGGTGCCGCAAGTCACCGAAGATCAGTGAGGTGCTGCCGCTGCTCTACCTCCACGGCCTGTCGTCCGGCGACTTTGTGCCCGCGCTGGAGCAGTTCCTCGGCTCCTCTGCCGGCCTGTCTCCGGCCACCGTCACCCGGCTGACCGCCCAGTGGCAGGCCGATCACAAGGCGTTCGGAGAGCGCGATCTGTCCGCCACGGACTACGTCTACGTGTGGGCCGACGGCATCCACCTCCGGATTCGCCTTGAGGAGGCGAAGGCCGCGGTCCTGGTCATCATGGGGGTACGCGCGGACGGCACCAAGGAGCTGATCGCGATGGCAGACGGTTACCGCGAATCCTCGGAATCCTGGGCGAGCTTGCTGCGGGACTGCCAACGGCGCGGCATGCACGCTCCCGTCCTCGCCGTCGGCGACGGCGCCCTTGGCTTCTGGAAGGCGTTGAACGAGGTCTTCCCCGAAGCCCGGCACCAAAGATGCTGGGTTCACAAAACGGCCAACTGCCTCGACAGCCACCCGAAGTCGGCCCAGGCCGCGGCGAAGAAGGCCATCCAGGACATCTACAACGCTGAGGACAAGGAGCACGCGGTCACCGCGGTCAAGGCGTTCGCCAGGCAGTACGGCGCGAAGTTCCCCAAGGCCGTCAAGAAGATCGTCGATGACGAGGACGAGCTGCTAGCGTTCTACGACTTCCCCACCGAGCACTGGATCCACCTGCGGACAACCAATCCCATCGAGTCGACCTTCGCGACTGTCCGTCTGCGGACCAAAGTCACCAAGGGCGCCGGATCCCGAGCCGCCGCCCTGGCGATGGTGTTCAAGCTCGTCGAGTCCGCCCAGGCCCGCTGGCGAGCCGTGAACGCACCCCACCTCGTCGCCCTCGTCCGAGCAGGGGCCCGCTTCGAACGCGGCCACCTCGTCGAACGGCCCGAGGAGGTTGCGGCCTAGCCGATCGAGAAAGTGGCACCGGGCGCGGCATAGTCGACGGGACCGTCGAACCGAGCCGAGGCACGTGCCACCGCCTGCTGCGGAGTATGGAAACGGCCGACGTGCGTGACGATCAACCGGCCCGCCCGGGCCACGCTGGCCGTGTCACCGGTGTCTTCGGGCGTGTGGTGCACCTGATCGCCCTCGGCCGGCGCCTGGGCGCTCTCGGCCTCGCACAGCAACACATCGCACCCGTCGGCCAGCCGTGTGAGGTTCGCGCACGGCGCTGTGTCCCCGGAGTAGACCAGCGATCGGCCCTCGGCCTCGATGCGCACGGCGAAGGCCGGGATGCCGTGCTCCACCGCACGGCTGGTCATCGCGAGTGCACCGACGCGTGCCTGATGCCCGTCATGCAGCTCATGGACGGCGAAGGCGGACTCGACCGGGCTACGTGTCGAGCTGTTGGTCAGGAAGTGGGCCAGCCGGTCAGCGATGCCCGGCGGCCCGTACAGCGGGATGGGCACGGCAAGCTGAATGTCCGCGAAGAGCGCCGCGTAATAGGCGGTGAGCAGGTCCGCACTGTGATCGGCATGCAGGTGCGAGATCCAGATCGCGTCCACCTCATCGAGCCGCACATGCCGCTGCAGCTGCGCCAACGTCCCGCTGCCCGCGTCCACCCAGACCCGAGTCTCGCCGCTGGACACCAGATAGCCGGAGCACGGGTTGTCCACGCTCGCATAGGGCGTCGCGCACCCCAGGACGGTAAGGGAGAGAAGGTCGCTGGTCATCCGGCGAGTCTATAGAACGCATGATCCACAGATATTGACAATTTCTCCTGCAGCGGGCCGCCCGCACCCATAACCCGCAGAGGGCGGCATGACGTCGGACCGACAGATCGCCAGGACCAGATCATGCAGGCGCTGCGCAGCTGGAACACGGACCACGGGGAAGCGCCATCGATCCGGGAGCTCGGCCGCATGGTCGGCCTGTCCAGTACGGGCTCGGTCGCCTACCTGCTCGGCCGGCTGGAAAGAGCAAGGGCTGATCAGCCGCACCAGCCGACTCTGGCGTTCCGTCCGGCTCGACAGCTGACCGGCGAGGTGACCAATCAAGCGCAGCCGCGTCGGTGACGCCGGTCCGGAAACGGTGGGCTGTCTGGGCTATCCAGGCTGGGACACCTCCTCGTCAGCCGGACTGGACGTCGTGCGGTACAGCGTGCCGTTGGAGGAGGCCCGGGGGCTGTCGCTGTTGCGCTGAAGGAGTTGAGCTGCCTGAAGAGTTGGTGGCAGCCGTCGCGCGTCAGTCGGGATCCGCCGGCTTGACCACCTTGGCCGACCCGGAACCTAAGGGTTGTCCCGTAAATGATCTTCGAGCTGTCTCGGGCGTGGTTGGCCGTCGTGCGGACCGGCTGTCTATCCGGCGAGGGCGAGGTTGTGCA
>NZ_JBSGZO010000517.1:0-5628 GCF_053611045.1 Streptomyces sp. NPDC054841
AGGCGCAGCTCTGGGGGAGATCGCCCTCGTACTGGGCGTACTTGGGCGACTCCGACAACGCAGCGAGGTGCCGTAGCCGGCGTCGCGGGCCCGACGAGATCGCCCGGACAGGGCCTACAGCCCCTGCCAGGCCGGCTTGTTCGCGTACGTGTGCCGGAAGTAGTCCGCAAGCTTCAGCTTGGACGCGGCCGCCTCGTCCGCGACCACGGTCGCGTGCGGGTGCAACTGGAGCGCCGAGGCCGGCACGACCGCGGCGACCGGCCCCTCGACGGTCTGAGCGACCGCCTCCGCCTTCCCCTCGCCCGTCGCGAGCAGCACCAGATGCCGCGCCTCCAGAATCGTCCCGATCCCCTGCGTGATCACGTGATGCGGTACCTGCGCGATGTCCCCGTCGAAGAACCGCGCGTTGTCCACACGCGTCTGCTCGGTCAGCGTCTTGATCCGCGTACGCGAGGCGAGCGACGAGCAGGGCTCGTTGAACCCGATGTGCCCGTCCGTGCCGATCCCGAGCAGCTGGAGGTCGACGCCGCCCGCCTCCGCCAGCGCCGCGTCGTAGGCCTCGCACGCGGCCTGGACGTCCTGCGCCGATCCGTCCGGGCCGATGAAGGCGTCCGCGCTCAGTCCGAGCGGCTCGACGACCTCACGTAGAACGACGGAGCGGTACGACTCGGGGTGCCCGGCCGGCAGGCCCACGTACTCGTCCAGCTGGGCTATCCGCGCCCGGGACGCGTCCACATCCCCGGCCCGTACCTTCGCCGCCAGCGCCTCGTAGATGGGCAGCGGCGTCGATCCGGTGGCCACCCCGAGCAGCGCGTCGGGCTTGCGGCGGAGCAGGTCCGCGATGCCCTGGGCGATGAGCTCTCCGCCTGCCTTGGCGTCCTGGACGATGACAACTTCCACGCTGGGCCTGCCGATCGGTTGAAAGGTCACTGTGGTATAGACCAATCTAGCAGAATGGGGTGACGCCCCGGTGAATGCCGGCTGGCGGGGGCGCGGGCCCCCGTGGTCGACTGAGCCGGACGGCGTCCGGACCGTACGCAGGCACGTACGCAGCCACTTTTGGAGGCCCAGCATGTCCGCCACGACGTCAGCCGAGCACCGCGAGCAGCCGGGCACGATCATGTCCGGCGAGATGGCCGAGCAGCCCGCCGTGCTGCGCCGGATCCTCGACCGGGGAGCGCCGAGGATCCGTGCGGTCGCCTCGGAGATCGCCGCGCGGAAGCCGCGCTTCGTCCTGCTGACCGCACGCGGCACGTCCGACAACGCGGCGCTCTACGCGAAGTACCTGCTGGAGATCCGCCTCGGGCTGCCGTGCGGGCTGACCTCGATGTCCACGACGACGGCGTACGGGGCGAAGCCCGATCTCACCGACGTCCTGGTCATCACGGTGAGTCAGTCGGGCGGCTCCCCGGACCTGGTGGCGTCCACCAGGGCCGCGCGCAAGGCGGGTGCGGTCACCCTCGCCGTGACGAACAACCCGGACTCGCCGCTGGCCGCGGTCTCGGAGTTCCACATCGACATCCTGGCCGGGCCGGAGAAGGCGCTCCCGGCGACCAAGACCTACACGGCGTCGCTGCTGTCCCTCTATCTCTTCGTCGAGGGGCTGCGCGGCGGCGACGGCTCCGCCGCGCACGTCCTCCCCGGCCTCGCGGAGGAGATCCTGGCCCGCCGGGCCGAGGTGAAGACCCTGGCCTCGCGCTACCGCTTCGCCGAGCGCATGGTCATCACGTCCAGGGGCTACGGCTATCCGACGGCCAAGGAAGCGGCCCTCAAGCTGATGGAGACGAGCTACATCCCGGCTCTCTCCTACTCCGGCGCCGACCTGCTGCACGGGCCGCTGGCCATGGTCGACAACATCTCCCCGGTGATCGCGGTGGTGACGGACGGCCGCGGCGGCGAGGCCCTCCAGCCCGTCCTCGACCGCCTCCGCGGCCGCGGCGCGGACCTGGTCGTCGTCGGCCCGAAGCCTCAGGTCGAGGCGGCCTCCGCGGGGTTCGTCCTGCCCACGGAAGGAGTGGCGGAGGAGGTCCAGCCCATCCTGGAGATCCTTCCGCTCCAGCTCCTGGCGTACGAGGTGACCATCGCCCGCGGCCAGGACCCGGACGCGCCGCGGGCTCTCGCGAAGGTCACCGAAACGCGGTGACGTGTGGGGGAACCGGGGAACCGCGTTCCTCCCACACCCCGTCACGCCAGCGAGCCGCCCGTCGTGTCGAGCCACTCGCCGGTGATCCAGCGGCCCGCGTCGGAGGCGAGGAAGGCGACCACATCGGCGATGTCGGACGGAGTGCCCACGCGCCCCAGCGCCGACATCGCCGCCGCGCCCGCCCGTGCCTCGTCGCTCGTGCGCAGCCAGTCCGCGTTGATGTCCGTGTCGATGATGCCGGGGGCGACCGCGTTCACCGTGATGCCACGGGGTCCGAGGATCTTGGAGAGATTCCGGGTGAACATGTCCAGCGCGGCCTTGCTCATCGAATAGGCGATCAGGTCCGGCATCACCGCGGCCCGGGACAGCCCGGAGGAGATGTTGATGATCCGGCCGCCGTCCCGCAGCCGCTCCGCGCCCAGTTGGGTCACGAAGAACGGTGCCTTGGCGTTCACCGCGAAGGTCCGCTCGAAGTCCTCCTCGCGGATGTCCGCGAACCCGCGTCCCCCCGCGATGCCGGCGTTGTTGACCAGGATGTCCAGCCCGTCGCCCCCGGAGGCCCGGTCGAACTGCTCCCACAGTCCCGCCGCGTCCCCCGGCACCCCCAGCTCCTGCCCGATCGCGAACGCCTCGCCGCCCGCCTCCTCGATCGCCGCGACCGTCTCCTTCGCCGCGGCCTCGTTGCTGCCGTAGTGCACGGCCACCCGGGCGCCGTCCCGTCCGAGCCGCTCCGCGATGGCCCGTCCGATGCCCCTGCTGCCGCCGGTGACCAGTGCCGTCCTGCCTGTGAGCGCGCCCATGGCGATGCCTCCCAATTTCCATAGTGATCGTTACAGAAATCAACCGTAACAGATTCTCGAACGATCGCTATAGAATTCTCGGCATGGCGACGAAACAGCGCGGCAGGCCTCGCTCCTTCGACCGGGAGGCGGCCCTGCGGCAGGCCACGATGGTCTTCTGGGAGCACGGCTACGAAGCGACCTCGGTCGCGGACCTCACGCGCGCCATGGGCATCGGCGCGCCGAGCCTGTACGCGGCCTTCGGCGACAAGAAGGCCCTCTTCGAGGAGGTCGTGAGCGCGTACGGGGACACGCACGGCGCCTTCCTCGGCCGCGCCCTGGCCGAGGAGCCCACCGCCCGGGCCGCCATGGAACGGATGGTGCGCGAGGGCGCGGCGGAGTACTCCGACCCGGCACACCCATGGGGCTGCCTGGTGATCGGCGGGGCGGTCAACTGCACGACGCCGGAGGTCGCGGCCGCCCTGCGGGACCGGCGCGACATCGCCCGCGCCGCCATCGAGACCCGTATCCGCGCGGATGTCGCCTCGGGAGCCCTTCCTCCCGGCACCGACCCGGCCGCCCTCGCCCGCTTCAGCGCGGCTGTACTCCAGGGTCTTTCGCTCCAGGCCCGCGACGGCGCGACGAAAGAGGTCCTGCAGGCCGCGGGGGAGGTGGCGATGCGGGCGTGGCCGGGGGCGGAGCCGGACCCGCGGTGAAGGCCTCGAAAACACCCGCGGGCCGCGGCGCCAGGACGGGACCCTCAACCCGTCCGGCACCGCAGCCCGGAGTTGCTCGGCCGGCGGGGTGTGCGGTCCCACGCGGCCGTGAGAGGTCTCGGCGCAGTCAGGGCAGAGAGCGCCGGGTACCTCGGTCCACCCTCCTGTGCGGGGAGGGTGGAGGTATTTCGGGATCCGGGGTGGGCCCCCGGGGTGATGCGATCCACATCATTGTGGACTAGACCATTCTGGTCTGTCCATCCATGCGCACGGACTTGTTCCGGGCCCATCCTCCACCACGGAGCCCGATCACGTCAGGTTCATACCGAAGGTACGCTCACAGCGTGCCCTCCATGAACGATCTCGTACGCCAGCACACCGCTCTGAGTGAGTCCGACCTCGAGTGGCTCCACCTGCTGGTCTCGGAGTGGCAACTGCTCTCCGACCTCTCCTTCGCCGACCTCGTGCTCTGGGTTCCCACTCTCGACGGTACTCGCTACGTCTCCGTCGCCCAGATGCGGCCCAACACCGGCCCCACCTCCTACCAGGACGACATGGTCGGGCATCTGGTTCCACGAGGCCGCCGTCCTCTTCTCGACGCCGCACTCGACGAGGGCCGGATCGTGCGCGAGGGCGACCCGGAGTGGCGCGAGGAGGTGCCGGTACGGGTCGAGTCCATCCCCGTGCGCCGCGACGGCCGCGTACTCGGAGTGATCGCCCGCAACACCAATCTGCTGACCGTCCGCACCCCGAGCCGCCTGGAACTCACCTACCTCCAGTCCGCCTCGGACCTTGCCCAGATGATCGCCGCGGGCGCCTTCCCCTTCCCCGGCCAACAGGTCGACATGGACGCCTCCCCGCGCGCCGGCGACGGACTGATCCGCCTCGACGCCGACGGTGTCGTCCAGTACGCGTCCCCGAACGCCCTCTCCGCGTACCACCGCCTCGGCCTCGCCGCCGATCTCGTCGGCCAGCACCTGGGCCAGATCACCGCCGAACTCGCCCCGTCCCGCGGCCCGGTCGACGAAGCCCTGGTCAAACTCGCCAGCGGATACGCGCCCCGCGAGGCCGAGGTCGAGGGCAGCGGCGGCGTCATTCAGCTGCGCGCCATCCCGCTCAAGCCCAAGGGCCCCCGCATCGGCTCCCTCGTACTGCTCCGCGACGTCACCGAACTGCGCCGCCGCGAACGGGAGTTGATCACCAAGGACGCCACCATCCGGGAGATCCACCACCGGGTGAAGAACAACCTCCAGACGGTCGCCGCGCTGCTGCGGCTGCAGGCCCGCCGGATGGACTCCGTGCGCGGCAGGGAGGCGCTCAACGAGGCGGTCCGCCGCGTCGGCTCGATCGCGATCGTCCATGAGACGCTGTCTCACAACCTGGATGAGCGTGTCGAGTTCGACGAGATCGCCGACCGGGTGCTCGCGATGGTCGCCGAGATCTCCCCGGGCAAGGTCGAATGCCGCCGCACCGGCCGCTGCGGAATCCTCGACGCCGAGGTCGCGACTCCGCTCTCCATGGTCCTCACCGAAGTCCTGCAGAACGCCCTGGAGCACGCCTTCGCCCCGGGAGAGCACGGCACGGTCGAGGTCTCGGCGGTACGCGGAGGCCCGCGCTCCGACGAGCGGCTGCTGATAACCGTCCAGGACGACGGCCGCGGACTGCCCGAAGGCTTTGATCCGCAGCGGGCCGGCAATCTCGGCCTGCAGATCGTCAGGACCCTGGTCGAGGGGGAGCTGGGCGGCAGCTTCGACATGCAGCCCGCCCTCGGCCGTGGCACGCGCGTCGTCCTCGACATCCCGGTGCGAAGCCAGAAGTAGCCGCGGCCGGCCGGGCAGCGCCAGAAGCAGCCCGGCCGATCGGTGCGGAGCCAGCAGCGCCCGGCCGATCGGTGCGGAGCCAGCAGCAGCCCGGCCGATCGGTGCGGAGCCAGGAAGCGGCCCGGCCGATTCCGCCGGGAACAGCAGCGAGCCCCGGACCGTATGGACAC
>NZ_JBSGZO010000518.1:0-5614 GCF_053611045.1 Streptomyces sp. NPDC054841
CTCCGCCTTGCATCTGCACGCACCAGACGCCGCGAAGCCCGCCCTCCGGGCGGACGGCGGGAGATAGGACTTACTCGTCTACTAGGCCCTGTCCGGGCGACAGGGCCCAGCCGTTCAGTGGGCGGCGAGGCGTACGCGGCCGCCGAGTTCGATCGTGCCGTCGGGGCCGGGGGCGGTGAGAATCTGCGAACCCCGGCCCTGCGTGATGTTCAGGGCCCGGCCCAGCTGCGCGGTGAGCAGCAGCGCCGCGGCGCCGGTCGCCTCGTCCTCGTCGATCCCCCCGGTGCAAGCCCCGGCTCCACCGGAGCGGCTGCCGCCGCGCTCATCGATGCGTCCGGGGAAGGCCCGGGCACGGACCCGACCCGCGGCCTCGTCCTCCCAGCCCCACGCGTACAGCCACTCACCCGGCGGCGGCACCTCCAGCGCCTCGACCTCGGCGGCCGATCCGTACTGCCGCAGGGTCCGCGGCGGGGCCCACTCGGCGCGGGCCGTGATCCAGGTGAACTCGCCGTCGGACCGCACCCACACCTCACCGGCCGGCGGGTTCACCACCTCCAGGTCGAGCAGCCACGCCACCCCGACCAGAGGATGACCGGCGAACGGCAGCCGCAGTCCCGGCGTGTAGATGTCGACGGCGCCGCGCTCGGGATCGTCGACGAACACGGTCTCGCTGAAGCCCAGTTCGGCGGCGAGCGCCTGCCGGGACTTCTCGTCGGGGTACGGACGCCCGTCGCGTACGACTCCGAGGGCGTTGCCGTGGCGGCCGTCGGCGGCGCAGAAGACATGGAGGACGTCGATGCCGCGGGGTCGTTCGTGAGTCACGCGGGCATTCAAACATCCCCGTACGACAGCGAGACGACGGCCGGCAGCCGGTCGAGGTGCTGCCGCATCGGCGGACCGGGGCTCCCCTCGCCGTACCGAAGCGCGACATTTGACCGGGACTTGACCGTCCCGTGATCGGGGCGTTTCCGCAGCCCGGTCGTGAGAGCTGAATCACTGGACGAAGGGGTATCGCTCAGGTAAGCCTCGGTTAAGTTAGGTCCGCCTCACCGCCGTCCCACCCCGTCCCATCCTCTGTGGAGCCTGTATGCGACCCGTCCGTCTCTCCGTCGTCACCGCCGCCGCGACAGCGGCTGCCCTGACCGTCATCACGGGCTGCGCCGAGAAGAGTGACGCCAAGGGCGGTGACGGTGCCGTCACCGTCACCGCGAAGGACGACACCTGCGAGGTGTCCAAGAAGGAGTTCCCGGCCGGGCACGTCCAGCTGGACATCGAGAACAAGGGCAGCAAGGTCACCGAGGTCTACATCCTCTTCCCGGACGACCGCATCGTCGCCGAGCGCGAGAACATCGGCCCCGGCACCAAGGCGAAGCTCACCGCCGAGGTGAAGGCCGGTGACTACGAGATCGCCTGCAAGCCCGGCATGAAGGGCGAGGGCATCCGTCAGCAGGTGAAGGTGACCGGCGGCAAGGCCGCGAAGCGGTCGCCCGAGATGGACAAGGCGGTCGCCGAGTTCCGCACGTACGTGCAGCAGCAGGCCGACGAAACGCTGCCCAAGGTGAAGGTGTTCACCGACGCCGTGCGCGCCGGCGACATCGAGGCCGCCAAGAAGGCCTACGCCGACTCCCGTATCGGCTGGGAGCGCACCGAGCCGGTCGCCGAGTCCTTCGGCGACATCGACCCGAAGGTCGACCTCCGCGAGGACGGCGTGGCCGACCTCAAGAAGGGCGAGCAGTGGACCGGCTGGCACCGCCTGGAGAAGGCGCTGTGGCAGGACAAGAAGCTCGGCGCCGAGGAGAAGGCGTTCGCCGACACCCTCGACAAGGACCTCGCCGACTGGGCGAAGCGCGTCGGCACCGCCGAGATCTCGCCGACCTCGATGGCCAACGGCGCCAAGGAGCTCCTCGACGAGGTCGCCACCGGCAAGGTGACCGGTGAGGAGGAGCGCTACTCCCACACCGACCTGGTCGACTTCAAGGCGAACGTCGAAGGTGCGCAGAAGTCGTTCGAGCTGCTGAAGCCGGTCGCCGCCAAGAACGACCCGAAGCTGGTCGCCGAGCTGGACAAGCAGTTCGCGGCGATGAACGCGCTGCTCGACAAGTACCGCACGGACAAGAGCTCGTACGTCTTCACGTCGTACGACAAGGTCACCGAGCCGCAGCGCAAGGAGCTGTCGGACGGTGTGAACGCGCTGGCCGAGCCGCTGTCGAAGCTCGCCGCGGCAGTGGTGAAGTAGGAGGCCGGCACGATGACCGAGGACACCACGAACACGGCCCGGACCGAGGACTCCACAGTCACGTCGTCCGCGACCGAGGACACCACTGGCACGGCCCTGACCGAGGACTCCACAGTCACGTCGCCCGGGACCGAGGACACCACGGGCACGGCCCTGACCGAGGACACCACAAGCACGTCGTCGTCCAAGGCCGCGTCGCCTTCGCGGCGCGCGGTGCTCGGCTGGGGAGGCGCGGGGCTCGCGCTCGGCGCCGTCGCGACCGGTGGTGCGATGGCCGCGACCCGCTCCGGGGACGAGACCGTCCCCGCCGCGATCAGCGGCGCCGCGGTGCCGTTCCACGGCGCGCACCAGGCGGGTATCGCGACCGCCGTGCAGGACCGGCTGCACTTCGCGGCCTTCGACGTGAAGACCAAGGACCGTGCGGAACTGGTCCAGTTGCTGAAGGACTGGACGCGGGCCGCCGAGCGGATGACCGCCGGGCAGGCGGTCGGCGAGGGCGCGTACGGCGGTCTCGCCGAGGCCCCGCCGGACGACACGGGCGAGGCTCTCGGCCTGAAGCCGTCCCGGCTGACGCTCACCATCGGCTTCGGCCCCTCGCTGTTCGACGACCGCTTCGGTCTGAAGGACCGCCGGCCGGCGGCACTCGTCGACCTGCCCAAGTTCGCCGGCGACAACCTGGACCCGGCCCGCAGCGGTGGCGATCTGTGCGTGCAGGCCTGCGCCGACGACCCGCAGGTCGCCGTGCACGCCATCCGCAACCTCGCCCGGATCGGCTTCGGCAAGATCGCGGTGCGCTGGTCGCAGCTCGGCTTCGGCAAGACCTCCTCGACCACGCCCGAGGAGCAGACGCCGCGCAACATGATGGGCTTCAAGGACGGCACCCGGAACATCTCGGGCACCGACGACGCCGCCCTCGACAAGCACGTCTGGGTGTCCGAGAAGGACGGCCCCTCCTGGATGGCCGGCGGCTCCTACCTGGTGGCACGCCGGATCCGGATGAACATCGAGGCCTGGGACCGTACGCCGCTGCAGGAGCAGGAGGACATCTTCGGCCGCGACAAGGGCGAGGGTGCCCCCGTCGGCAAGGCGAAGGAGCGCGACGAGCCGTTCCTGCCCGCCATGCTGCCGAACGCCCATGTGCGGCTGGCACACCCGGACTCCAACGGCGGTGCGAAGCTGCTGCGCCGCGGCTACTCGTTCACGGACGGCACGGACGGACTCGGCCGCCTCGACGCCGGCCTGTTCTTCCTCGCCTACCAGCGGGACGTCGCCAAGGGGTTCATCCCGGTGCAGCGCAACCTCGCCGCGGACGACCTCAACGAGTACATCCAGCACGTGGGTTCGGCTCTGTTCGCCGTACCGCCGGGCGTCCGCGGCAAGGACGACTGGTGGGGCCGGGCGCTGTTCTCATAACCGGGAGGGGACCGACGTGTTCGGCAACTATCTGATCGGCCTCCGCGAGGGTCTCGAGGCCAGTCTGGTCGTCTGCATCCTCATCGCGTATCTGGTGAAGACGGACCGCAGGGACGCCCTGAAACCGATCTGGCTCGGTATCGGGGCGGCCTGTGCGCTGGCGCTCGCGTTCGGCGCGACGCTCGAATTCGGCTCGCAGGAGCTGACGTTCGAGGCGCAGGAGGCGCTGGGCGGCACATTGTCGATCGTCGCGGTGGGGCTGGTCACCTGGATGGTCTTCTGGATGCGGCGCACCGCGCGGCATCTGAGGGCGGAGCTGGGCGCCAAGCTGGACGCGGCGCTCCAGATGGGCACGGGGGCGCTCGTCGCCACCGCGTTCCTGGCGGTGGGCCGCGAGGGGCTGGAGACGGCGCTGTTCGTCTGGGCGTCGGTACGGGCGGCCACCGACACGAGCGGCTCGTCGGCCCCGCTGACCGGTGTGCTGCTCGGGATCGCGACCGCCGTCGTGCTGGGCTGGCTGTTCTACCGGGGCGCCCTGCGCATCAACCTGGCGAAGTTCTTCACCTGGACCGGCGGAATGCTGGTGATCGTTGCCGCGGGCGTGCTCGCGTACGGCGTGCACGATCTGCAGGAGGCCCGTTTCCTGGGCGGCCTGGCGGACAAGGCGTTCGACGTCAGCGCCACGGTCCCGCCGGACAGCTGGTACGGCACGCTGCTGAAGGGTGTCTTCAACTTCCAGCCCGACCCGACGGTCCTCCAGGTCACGGTGTGGGCGCTGTATCTGATCCCGACGCTCGCCCTGTTCCTGGCCCCGGTAGGGTTCGGACGGTCAGTGGGGGTCGAGGAGCAGAAGGCAACCGATGAGCAGGCTGGGTCGGGCGGCGACGGGGCTCGCGGCGGCGACGGTACTGTCGCTGACGGCGAGCGGGTGCGTGACGGTGCACGGCGAGCGGGAAGTCGTACCGTCGGCGACGAAAGCTGAGGCCGCGCAGGCCCTGAAGGACTTCACCGACGCCTACAACAAGGCGGACAAGGCCTATGACCCGGCCCTCGACGCGGGCCGGGTCACGGGTGCGCTCGGCGCGATCAACCAGGCGGGTCTGAAGGCGCGCAGCGTCACGACGCCGGGCGGCAATCCGGAGCACCGTCCGCTGGAGCTGACGGACGCGAAGTTCTACGTCCCCAAGAAGGCGGGCTGGCCGCGGTGGTTCCTCGCGGACACCGACAGCAACCGGGACACCGACACCGGCCGGGAGGACACCCGCTGGGTGGTGGTGTTCGTCAAGAACGGCAACAGCCAGCTGTGGGAAGCCGCGTATCTGGCGATCCTCTCCCCGGGCGAGGTGCCCAAGTTCCGTACGGACAAGGACGGCTGGGCGGAGCCGGTGGCGCCGGACTCCGCGCAGACGGCGGTCGCTCCGCGGAATCTGAGCGAGGAGTACGCCTCGTACCTGGCGAGCGGCAAGCCCGAGCACTTCGCGCAGGGCACGCACACCACGGGCTGGCGCGAGGAGCGGGACCGGAGCAAGCGGCGGCCGGGGCTTTCGACGCAGTACGTCGACCAGCCGATGGACACCGGGGACTTCGCGCCGCTGGGGCTGGTCACGGAGGACGGCGGGGCGCTGGTGTTCTTCGCCACCCGCTACTTCGACCAGCAGACGGCGGCGAAGGGCTACCGGCCGAAGGCCGGCGCGGACGTGAAGGCGCTCATGACGGGCGAGTTGAAGAGCACGCTCACGAAGGAATGGGTGTCGAGCCAGGTCGTCCGGCTCGCGCCGAGCGGCGGCAACGGACCCGCGGTGACGATCCTGAGCCGGCTGCAGGGTGTGACGGCGGCGAAGGGTTCGTAGGTCGCTAGGGCCTGTCCGGTGGATCAGGCTGGATCAGCGAGCGCCCGCCGCGAAGCGGCTGATGTCACTGATGTGGCTTCGGATCCAAGGCGGAGGATGGGGGTCCCCCCGCCGA
>NZ_JBSGZO010000519.1:0-5613 GCF_053611045.1 Streptomyces sp. NPDC054841
CCCAACAGGTGGGTGCGGACGGATCAGACCTGGCCGGCCTTCTCCAGCGCGGTGCAGCACGTGTCCACCAGCAGGCGGGTCACCACGTACGGGTCGACGTTCGCGTTCGGGCGGCGGTCCTCGATGTAGCCCTTGCCGTCCTGCTCGACCTGCCACGGGATACGGACCGAGGCGCCGCGGTTCGACACGCCGTAGCTGTACTCGTTCCACGGGGCGGTCTCGTGCAGACCCGTCAGACGGTCGTCGATGCCGGCGCCGTAGTTCTTGACGTGGTCCATCGGCTTGGAGCCCTCACCGAGCGACTCGCACGCGGTGATGATCGCGTCGTAGCCCTCGCGCATCGCCTTCGTCGAGAAGTTGGTGTGCGCGCCCGCGCCGTTCCAGTCACCCTTCACCGGCTTCGGGTCGAGCGTCGCGGAGACGTTGAAGTCCTCGGCGGTGCGGTAGAGCAGCCAGCGGGCCACCCACAGCTGGTCGGAGACCTCCAGCGGCGCGAGCGGGCCGACCTGGAACTCCCACTGGCCGGGCATGACCTCGGCGTTGATGCCGGAGATGCCCAGGCCCGCCTTGAGGCAGTTCTCCAGGTGCGCCTCGACGACGTCACGGCCGAAGATCTCGTCCGCGCCGACGCCGCAGTAGTAGCCGCCCTGCGCGGCCGGGAACCCGCCGACCGGGAAGCCGAGCGGACGGTCGCCCTCGAAGAAGGTGTACTCCTGCTCGATGCCGAAGATCGGCTCCTGGGAGGCGAACTTCTCGGCCACCTCGGCGAGCGCGGCACGCGTGTTGGACTCGTGCGGGGTCATGTCCGTGTTGAGGACCTCGCACAGCACCAGCACGTCGTCGCCGCCGCGGATCGGGTCCGGGCAGGAGAAGACCGGCTTGAGCACCCGGTCGGAGGCGTGGCCCTCGGCCTGGTTGGTGCTGGACCCGTCGAAGCCCCAGATGGGAAGCTCGGCGAGGCCTGCGGCTGAGCCCGTGAGAATCTTCGTCTTCGAGCGAAGCTTCGCGGTCGGCTCGGTGCCGTCGATCCAGATGTACTCAGCCTTGAAGGTCACGGGGCCTCATCCTTTGCGGGTGCAGCGGGTATGAGGCGCAGCTTCGCAACACGGGATTTCCCGTCGATTGCCCGATTGTGAACCCCGTGTTACTCAGGTTTCCTTCGTTTGTCGTGATCCCTGTGCGACCACATGGGCGTTGAGCAGCGAGTCGAATCCGGCATTCCGGATTCGTCGGACGAGCTCGGCGTAACTGCTGCCCAGCGCCTCGGCGGTGCGTCCCAGGTGCCAGTCGTGCCCGGCCAGCATGCGCAGCAGATGGCCGCGGCGGATCTGGTTCTCGGACAGCCGGAACGTCTTCAGATAGGCCGTGCGCCCCTTGTGGTCCGTGATCAGCTCACCGATGTGCTGCGCGCTCTGCGCCCGGTGGAAGGGCGGAAGGAAGCGATGGAGGGCGTACGAACCCATCCGGTGGACCCGCTCGAAGGCGTACGGCGTCTCCAGCAGGTCCCGGGCGAACAGACCCGTGTGTGCCTCCTCCCAGGCCCGCTCCTGGGCGCGGGCCGCCGCCCGCAGATCCGCGAGCGTCTCCAGGTGCCGGCCGTCCCCGATCCGCGCGGCGAAGTCCGGCACCGGTCTGCCGTAGAGGGCGGACTGATGGACCAGCTCGCCGTACAGGTCCTCCAGCAGGGATGGATGCAGCGCGCGGTAGTCGTCGGGGTGCGGCACGACGAACGCCGCGGCGAGCGCGTCCGCCGCGTACACCATCACCCCGCACTGCCCCGGATGGATCTCGAAGACCCGGAGCGCCTCCGCCAGCCCGTACACCTCCCCCGGCCCGTGTACGCGTCCTCGGCGCGCGGCGAGAGCCCCTGCCGGACCGCCTGCTGGGACCACTCGTCCCAGACGACGGACGGCCCGCCGAAGTGCAGCGCCAGATATCCCTCCAGGGCGAGATGGAGCGGCAGGAACCGCATGCGGTTCTCGCCCTGCTTCCGCTTGGCCATGCGGTGATGGCGGCGCACGTGAATGCGGTTCGGTGCCCCGCCGCCGAGCTGGGTCCCGTACGCCGCCGACTGCGTGCCGTCACCGGACCAGTCCGCGACGAAGCCGTGCGGGACGTACGAGACGTAGTGGGTGCGCGGGCCGACGTCCACGATGCCGGGGCCGCCGTACACCTCGTGGCGCAGCCGCAGCCCTTCGAGCGGCTCCTGCCGCACCAGCGGCACGAGCCGGATGCCGCCCCACACCTGCGCCGGGCGGGCCGTCAGCCCCGTGAGATCGATCCTCGTCATCGCATGTCCCCGTGCTCCAGGAAGAGGGCGACCCGGCGGTCCAGATACGCCCGCAGCTCGTCCAGGCCCGTGCGCCCCTCCGCGAACTGCGCGATCTCCACCAGTGCCGGCAGATCCTCCGCGTCCCGGATCCCGGCGGTCGGCACGCTCGGCGCCAGCCGCCGTACGTCGAAGCCGTCCGCGTCGTATACGGGGTGAGAGCTGCACGACCCCGGTCTGCCGGTCCGGGTCGAGCCGCGTGCGCCAGACGCGCAGCACCTCGCCCGCGAGCCCCGGCGGCGCGTTGTCCCAGCCGTCCGAGACGATCACCAGGCGCTCGGGCGAGGTCTCCAGCGCGTCGATGATCCGCGTGCCCAGCGGGGTCGGCCCCCAGGGCCGCACGAGCAGCGGATCGGTGCCTCCGGACGTCCACAGCGCGGTGTACGTCTGCGAGAGGGCCTCCAGCAGGAAGTGCCCGGCCAGCGCCACCGCCAGGGGTCGGCGTCGCTTCACGCCCGAGCCGGAGGCGGAGTAGCTGTCGTCGAGGACCGCCGCCACCCGCCCCCACGTCCCCGCGTACGGACCGGCCGCGCGCCGCGCCGCCGCCCGGAGCGCTCCGGTCAGCTCCGCGCGGCGCGCCACGCGCTCCTCGAAGGCGAGCGAGAGGACGTACAGCGCGAGCCGCGTCAGCGGCATGGCGGTGAGATCGGCGGCCGGGCCGCCGGAACGCTGTGTGCGCAGCCGCTCCAGCCGGGTCATCCGGGGTGCGATCCGCTCCAGGAACTGCTCGCGCCGGACGCCGTGCTTGGCGGCGAAGCCCTCGGCGACGGTGAACGGCAGCTCGTACAGCGCGCCCTGCTCGTAATGCGCGCGGCGGTAGGCGTCCAGGTACGGGTGCTCGTAGCGGACGCGCCGCCCGGGCGCGAAGAGGAAGTCCCCCAACTCCGGGTCGGCGAAGGAGTGATGGGCGTGCCGGGCGGCGGCCTTCAGGCCCGGGCGGTACTTCACCGCGTCATGCGCCGGGTCCGGCCGGGCCGCCAGCCAGTCGCGCATGATCGCGCGGGTACGACGGTTGTTGACCTTGGCGGCACGCAGCGCGCGGAAGAGCCGGTACACGCGCTGCGGCGGCAGCACGGCGAGCCGCGCCGCGATCAGCCGGCCCTCGACCCTTCTCTGCTCGTCGTCGGCCTCGCCCGCCGTACGCAGCAGCCACTCGACGATCCGTACGGCGTTGTGATCGTTGATGTCGAGCGCGAGCGTCGCCGCGTAGAGCGGCCGGTAGTTGACGCGCACATACTCGTGCACGAAGCCCAGCGAGATCCGCTGCTCGTACGCCTCGGACCGGAACTCGCGCTGGCCGGTCGCCGTGATCGCGGCATTGACGAAGAGCAGTACGTCCTCGGCCGCGACGAGATCGGCGTGCGTGTCCGCCATGGCGTTCCCCCGGACATCCCCCGTGCGTACGTATGCGAAGGCCGGCCGGGGAATGGGGGCGCGAGCGGCGAAATCATTGCCTCACAAGCAGGTCTCGGAAGTCGCGCCGGAGTCCCGCGGCCGGCCTGGGCAACGTAGCACCCGTCACCGGCCGTTCCGCCACGGGTTTTCAAGGGAGTGCTGCGGGAAGCGTGTCCGTCGCGGCCGAGGTGAACACGACGGCGGCACGCAGCAGATCCTGCGTATCAGAGTCGGTGGGCACTTCGCCCCGGCTGCGCAGTACCGGGCTCCTTCCTCCCGGCTAAGTCGCGAGATCGTCAGCAGCGGCTCCCTCGTCGGCCTTCTCTACGTCCTGATGGACGAAGGGGTCCGCTGACCGGGAACCGGCAGCACCCTACGTAGACCGACCTCGAAGTCGTCACCCTGGACTGGGAGCGGTAGGGCCGCCTCCCACAGACCCTAGATCAAAGACGGCAGGGTCCCGGTAGCCCAGCGGCCGAGCCAGAATGCGGCGGCTGAGGGGTGGTCCTGCCCCTCGGTAGAGCCGTCGTGCAGCAGGTACTCGGTGGGGGCGATGTAGCCCTCTCCAGGCGCGAGGCGGATGCGGTAGACGCGGATCGGGTGTCCGGCGGCCACATGCTTTCGGTAGTCGTCGGTGGAGGGGTAGCGGTGCGCGTAGTCCTCGGGGTGTATGACCCGGCAAACGGCCTGTGCGTCGAGCGTGCCGACGACGACGTACCGGGTGCCCGGCCCCAGGTTCAGGGCGAGGCGGCGTCGGCCACGGGGTTTCTGCGCGTAGATCAGTTTGTCCCAGTTGTCCAGGTGCAGGCCGATCAGACGGCCGTCCTGGTAGTTCTCCGTTGTCGTGATCACGTTGGGCTTGGAGAGGGCCTGTCCGAGGTACTGCGCGTCGTCGTCGCCCAGCGGCCTCGCCAGATGCTCCAGGCCCTTCTCCTTCGGAGCGGGTGGGCGGACGATCTCCACGAGCGTCGTGGCCGGTGTCCAAGCCTGGACGGCCAGCGAGAGGCCGTCCGCCTCCGTGAGTGGCTGCCACAGGCCGGACGGGACCACGGACCCCTCCTCGTATTCCCGCTCCTCCTTCGTCGTGCGAACCGTGGCCGTCTCGCACCGCTCGCGCAGGGCGTCCAGGTCGTTGAACGCGATGTGCAGGGGCACGTGGTCCTCCTGGTCAGTCGTCTCCAATGGTGATGCCGAGTTCGTTCACGAGGGCCTGGGCAAGGTCCGTCTGCTGGCCCGGGTCGATGCGGACCTTGGCCAGGTTGGCGACGCCACGGATCTGCGAGAGGTCGTTGCCGCGGAGATCGGTGTCCCGGTACCGTCCGCCGCCGAACTCGGTCAGCTTGAGCCCGCAGTCCGAGAACACGGCGTCGGACAGGTCGCAGTCGGTGAACGTGACCTCGGTGAAGGCACAGCCGGCGAAGGCAACGGGGCCGGTGGCACGCACCTTCTCGAAGCTGGCGTAGTCGAAACGGCACTTCTCGAACAGCACGTCGTCCAGGACCACGTCGTCCAGCGCGGCGCCCATGAGCTTGCAGTCGCGGAAGTGGGCCCGGGTGAGCTTGCTCTCGCTCCAGCGGACCGAGCCCAGATCGCTGCTGGTGATCTCGACGCCGTGGAGTTTCAGCGCGTCGAACTCGACCTGCTTCGCGCGGATGTCGCTGACCCTGCCCGTGATGAGCTGGATTCCGTTGAGGGCCAGCGAGCGCAGGTCCACGTCCCCGTACGCGAAGTCCTGCACGGTACCGCGGGGGCTGTCCAGCGTCTCGACCACGGACAGGTACAGGCCGGGCTCATCGAGGTCGGGAGTGGTCACGGTGATGTGGCCGAAGGTACGGCTGGCCATGGTGCTCCTTCAACGTGGTGCCGGGGCGGCCCGCTGTCGTTGGCGG
>NZ_JBSGZO010000520.1:0-5608 GCF_053611045.1 Streptomyces sp. NPDC054841
ACTCCGGCCATCACCGCGGCGGCCTGCTCGCCTGCGACGTCGACACGCCTTTCTCACGTCGGCCAATCCGGCTGAGAGGCACGCTGGTTGATCGCCGGGTGACGGATGGCCGAACTCTTCCCCGCGCCCTGCCCGGAGAGGGCGTGCGGCACGGATACTCGCCGTGTCCCGCACTCCCATCCGTCCCGCAGAGCCCGGAGGCACCATGGTCCGCACCACCCGTCGCCGTGCCGTCACCACGATCGCAGCCGCCTTCGCCGGCGCCGTCGCCGCGCCCTCCATACCGGCCCAGGCCGCCGGGCACAGCGGCAGAGTCCACCCGTTGCGCCGGGCGCACGCCCACAACGACTACCTCCACACCCGGCCCCTCCACGACGCCCTGGACCACGGCTTCACCAGCCTGGAGGCCGACGTCTTCCTGGTCGACGGGGAGCTCCTCGTCGCCCACGAACCCGCCCAGCTCGACCCCGCCCGCACCCTCCGTCGCCTCTATCTGGACCCGCTGCTGGAGCGGGTGAAGGCCAACCACGGGTCCGTGTACCGCGGTTACCACAGGCCGGTGCAGCTCCTCGTCGACATCAAGAACGACGGCGTGAACACCTATCTCGAACTCCACCGTCAACTCCGTGCGTACCGGCGGATGCTGAGCACCTACGCCCACGGCACCGTGCACCTCGGCGCCGTCACCCCGGTCGTCTCCGGGGACCGGGCCGCCCGGGCCCCAATGGAGGCGCAGTCCGTCCGCCATGCCTTCTACGACGGACGCCTCGACGACCTCGCCGCGCCCGCTCCCGCGCCCGCCTCCTTCATCCCGCTGATCTCCAGCAACTGGACACAGAGCTTCACCTGGCAGGGCGTCGGCCCGTTCCCCGACACCGAGCGGGCGCGGCTGGGCTCCATCGTCTCCACCGCCCACGCCCGTGGGCAGCGCGTCCGCTTCTGGGCCACTCCCGACGTACCGGGCGCCGCCCGCGACGCCGTATGGACGGAGTTGCTCGCTGCCCGACTCGACCACATCAACACCGATGACCTCGCCGGCCTGCAACGATTCCTCCGCACCCACGACCGCTGACCGAAGCGGTAACGGCCGGGGTCAACAACGGATTTGACGACCACCCGATCGGCGGACACGCCAGTCGGCCGTTCGGCGCCTCCGCTCCGCCACACTGGCGCCCGAAGGCCGCATATTCCCCATGCGGCGGAGGGAGGCCGGACATGGCTGTTTCGATTTCGGTGGTGCTTCTACTGCTCGTCCTTGCGGTGATCTTCCTCCGCAACGGCGGGCTGAAGCTCTCGCACGCGCTGGTGTGCGCCCTGCTCGGGTTCTTCCTCGCGGGCACGAGCATGGCGCCCACCATTCACGACGGTGTGTCCGCGACGGCGGAGGTGGTGGGCAAGCTCAAGCCCTGACCGTGGGCGGCAGCCGCCGTCGCCGCCGTCGCCGGCGTTTGGCCGGCTGAAGGCCGCAGGCCGACGGACAATCGAGATGACAGCACGATGCGTACCGGGGCAGACTCGCGTCGTGCGTGATCGTTTGGAGACTCCTTCGGGCCTGGTGCTGCGCAAGTGGACAGCGGGGGACGGCCTTGTCCGTGATGACCGCGTTCGCAGATCCCCTCATGCGCGGGCAGGCGACCGAGCCCGTGGATTCGGTCCGGTCCGCCGAGCGGTGGATCGCGGAGCGTCGCGAGCAGTGGGCCGCTGGGTCTGCGTTCGCCTTCGCCGTGGTCGACGGGGACGACACCGTGCTGGGACATGTGTCCGTCGGCGCGGTGAACCGGAGGCATTCCGTCGGATGGGTGTCCTACTGGACGACGTCGACGGCCCGGGGGAGCGGCGTCGCCTCACGGGCCTGCCACGCTCTCGCCCGCTGGGCTTTCGACGACGCAGATCTCTTCCGGCTGGAGCTGGGGCATCGGGTGAACAACCCCGCCTCGTGCAGAGTGGCCCATGCCGCGGGCTTCGTCGTGGAAGGACAGCAACGCCGGAAACTCGCCTACGACGGCGAGCGTTACGACGTCGAACTCCACGCTCGACTGGCAACGGACGAGGAACCTTCGCTGAGTTGAGCCCCGGACGGTGTGGGCGTTGCGTACCCGCTGCGCCAGGCCGAATTCCCGGTCCGCCAGGCCGAATCCCCGTGCCGAGGGCGCACGCATCCGGCCGCCCCGCACTGCGGGCGACAACGCCCCGCTTGGGGCGTTCAATGGACTGTATGCATGCCCCGAAGGGCGTGCTTCTTCGCAGAGGCCGCTCACTCGCCGTGTCGGGCCTGGCCGCCTTCGTGATCGCGGCGACGGCCCTGGCCTCGGGCGCCGCCGCGCCGAGCCCGTCGCCCAGCCCCACACCGCCGCCCTCGGAAGACGTCCCCAAGCCACCCCCGCCCCAGCCTCCTCCGCTGCTCACCCAGGCCGATGTGGACCGGGCCGTGGACAGGCTCGACGGTGTCGTGCAGAGCATGATGAAGCGCACCGGTGTGCCCGGGGCTGCGGTTGGTGTGGTGTACAAGGACCGGGTGGTGTATCTCAAGGGGTTCGGTAAGCGGCATGTCGGCCGGCCCGAGACCGTCGGCACCGACACCGTCTTCCAGCTCGCCTCGCTCTCGAAGCCGATTTCGTCCACCGTCCTCGCCGGCAACGTCGGCGAGGACGGCAAGGACGGCGTCGGCTGGGACGAACCGGTGGCCGGGCGCGTCTTTGGCTTCGCTCTCAAGGACCCCTGGGTGACCAGTCATGTCACCGTCACGGATCTGATGTCGCACCGCAGCGGACTGCCCGACCACGCCGGCGATCTGCTGGAGGACCTCGGCTACGACCAGGCGTACATCCTGAGCCACCTGCGGTACGAGCCGCTCGCCCCGTTCCGCGCCGACTACGCGTACACCAACTTCGGCTTCACCGCGGCCGCGGAGGCCGTCGCCCGCACCAAGGGCGTCAGCTGGGAGAAGCTCGGCGAGGAGACGCTGTACGCGCCCGCGGGCATGGACTCCACCAGCTCCACGTTCGCCGACTACGAGGCGGCCAAGAACAGAGCCGTCACCCATGTGAGGACCGCCGACGGCACCTGGCAGGCGAAGTTCGTCCGGGACGCGGACGCCCAGGCACCCGCCGGCGGCGTCAGCTCCACCGCGGCGGACATGACGCGCTGGCTGCGGCTGCAGCTCGCCAACGGGAAGCTCGACGGACGGCAGATCATCGACGCCGAGAACCTTGCGCACACCCATCTGCCCGAGATCGTCTCCCAGCCGCCGCCCGACCCGGCCGGCCGCACGGGCTTCTACGGCCTGGGCTGGAACGTCGGTTACGACAACCAGGGCAGGCTCCGTCTCAGCCACTCCGGAGCCTTCGATCTCGGCGCCAACACCAACGTGACCATGCTGCCCGGCGAACAGCTCGGCATGATCGTCCTCACCAACGGCCAGCCCGTCGGCATGGCCGACTCCGTCGCCCTCGACTTCTTCGACACCGCCCAGTACGGCAAGCCCACCACCGACTGGCTGCCCTTCGTCGCCGCGATCTACGAGCAGGAGGAAGACGCCGGCAGGTCTCCGACGGACTATGCCGCTCCGCCTGCCGACGCGAAGGCCGCCCGGGCCGACAGCGCCTACACCGGGACGTACGACAACGTCTACTACGGAAAGGCCGTCGTCACGACGGACCAGGACGGGCTCGTCCTCGAACTCGGGCCGGAGCCGAAGCGGTTCCGCCTGAGCCACTACGCAGGCGACACCTTCAGCTTCGCGACCACCGGCGAGAACGCGGTCGGACTGACCGGCGTCACCTTCACGTTCGACGGCGCAGGCACGGCCCGCAAGCTGCGCATCGAGTATCTCGACGAGACGGGCCTCGGCTCGTTCACCCGGCCCTGAACCAGGGCGGGTTGTTGCACGATCATGAAGCGTCCATGAAACCCCTCGCATCGCCATGGACACTTCACGGGGGCGGCTCTAGCGTCTGGCGGCGGCGCGACTGACGCATGTTCACCGAGGAGCCGCATTGTCCCGAAGAGCGCTCGCCCGCGCACTGGCCCTGACGCTTGCCCTCTCCACCTGCACGGTCGCGGGACCCACGTCCGCGCAGGCGGACGACATACCCAACACCCCCGGACACCGCCTGGTGAGCGGCTACGAAGGGGCGCCCGCCGCCGCTCGGCCCGTCCCCGGCACGCCCCCGCCCCAGCATCCCCATCTCGCGCCAAACGGCCGTAGCGGTATGCACGCGGATGCGGCGGGCAGCGGCACGCATCCGTATCCGGGGCCGCTCGGTGACAACCCGTCCGTCACCAGCGAGCAGATCGCGCCGCTCGGCGGCGAATGCGCCACCGCCACCTTCGACTCGGCGGGCCGCCTCATCACCGTCTGCGGTACCTTCTCGGGCTTCCTGCTCAAGCTCCTCGACCCGCGCACGCTCGACACCCTCGCCGAGTACCGGCTGCCGCAGCGTTCCTCGACCGTCGAGGCCATCACCCGCCTCGACTTCTCGAAGATCTTCAAGGACACCTCGGGCGGCGCCTACTTCTACCTCGACAACCGGGACCGGGTCGTCCTCGCCGACTCGCGCCAGCACGTCCTGCGCATCGCGCACAAGCAGGGGGCGGACGGCTCCTGGCGGTTCGAGGCCGAGGACGACTGGGACCTGACCCCGCACGTCCCGCACGACTGCGTCAGCTGGACCAATCTCTTTCCGAGCGGCACCTGCGACCCCGTCACTTCCGTGATGCCCGACTGGCAGGGGCGTATCTGGTGGGTGACCAGGCTCGGCCGCGTCGGCACCGTGGACGCGCAGACCTCCGCCATCCGCTCGATCCGGCTCGACGGCGAGGAGATCCAGAACTCCTTCTCGGCCTCGGACGACGGCGTCTCGATCGTCTCGGACCACGCGCTCTACAGCTTCCGTGCCGACGCCGGCGGCACCCCACGGGTGCAGTGGCGTCAGACGTACGACCGAGGCACCGGCACCAAGCCCGGCTCCGTCAACCAGGGCTCCGGCACCACCCCCGACCTGTTCGGTGAGGGCGCCGACTATGTCGCGATCACCGACAATGCCGACGACCGGATGAACGTCCTCGTCTATCGGCGCGGCACTGACATCCCCGCGGACCGGCGGCTCGTCTGCAAGGTCCCCGTCTTCGCCTCCGGCGCCTCCACCACCGACAACTCCCTCATCAGCTGGGGCAACAGCCTCGTCGTCGAGAACAACTACGGCTACGAGAACCCGGCATCGCTCACGTTCGGCCGCAGCGTCACCGGCGGGGTGACCCGCATCGACGTACGCGCGGACGGCAGCGGCTGTGACACCGTCTGGGAGAGCGACGTCCGCTCACCGTCCACCGTTCCCAAGCTCTCCACCGCCAACGGGCTGCTCTACTTCTACGAGAAGAAGCCCCACAAGCTCGGCGTCGACGCCTGGTATCTCACCGCCGTCGACTTCCGCACCGGAGAGCGCCGCTGGAGCCGCCTCACCGGCACCGGCCCGCTGTACGACAACAACTGGGCGCCGATCACGATCGGTCCCGACGGCACGGCCTACGCGGGCGTCTTCAACGGCATCGTCGCCGTTCGCGACAACGGCAAGGACCGGTAGGACCGGCAGGGCCGACAAGCAGGAAC
>NZ_JBSGZO010000521.1:0-5598 GCF_053611045.1 Streptomyces sp. NPDC054841
ATCCCGTACGGCCCGTTCTGTGTTCTGTCGCCGTGTCGCTGTGGCGCCGTATCGATGTATCGATGCACCGTCGGCCGAGGCACTCGGACAGTGGGTCAGACGACCCTCCACGCCTCCATCGCCAGCCCCGACTCCGCCTTCTGGCGGGTCACCCGCAGTGTGCCGTCCGCGCCGAACGCGGCCAGCACCACCCGGCCGTTGCCGTCGATCGCGAGAGCCGGGGCACCGACGCACGGCTCTCCCGTGAACGTCCACTCCGCGCCCGCCGACTCGCCCTCCGTCGGGTACGCGGCGAGCGTCGGCCGGCCGTCCTTGCCGCGCTGGGCGAGGATCGTGCAGTCGTGTCCGTCGACCGGGGTGCGGAGCATGGCGACCGGGCCCGTACCGCCGTCGCCGCCCAGGGCCGCCGGGGTCATGCCCTCGCGCCAGGCGTGGACGGTGCCCGAGGCGGCGTCCCGCCACACATGGGTGAGCCGCTCACGGCCGGTGCGCTCGGAGCTGAGCGAGCTGTCCGCGGCCGAGGTCTCGATGTCCTCGGCGCGCTGGAACTTCACGCCCGGGGTCTCCTGGGTCCACCGCATGACGGCGTCCGGCGTGGGCGCGAGGACCTCCATCAGCCCGTTGTCGGTGAGGGCGGCGGAGGGGACGCCCACCATGCGGCTGCCCTTGTAGTCGGCCCACTTGTTCCACTTGCCGTTCGGGACCTGGCTGCGGCCGCAGACGCCGCCGCCCGCGTTGCGCAGGAAGACGTGGAGTGAGCCCTCCGCGTCCACGACGGCCGCCGGGAGCCCTATCTTCGCGGCCAGCTCGCGGTCCTTCGCGTACGGAGTGCCGAGCGAGTACCAGTCCCGCATCGGGCGGCCCGACTGGTACTGGATGGTCTGCACGACGTCCGTGGCGATCTCCCCGCCCGCGACGGGGGTGCGGCGCAGCCCGACGAGCTGCACATAGCCGTCGGTGCCCTGGGCGATCGCCAGATACGGAAGCACGCCGGGCGCGGGGAACAGATCGGGGCCCGTCCAGTCGGGTCCGCCCGGCCTCGTCTCGGTCCACCGCAGTACGCCGTCGGCACCCGGCGCGTACGCGGAGAGCCGGCCGTCCTTGCCGCGCAGCAGCCAGCCGGTCGTCGGCGGCAGCGAGGGGTCCACGGGCAACGACGGGGTCGCCCGGGCCGCGCGACGCGGCTGCCTTCCGGTGGTCCCGGTGTTCCCGGTGTCCCCTGCGTCAGGCTTGCTCGTCCGACGCTTCGACCTCCGCGCAGACCGCAATGACATAGCCTGTTGCCCACCTTCCCTGAGCGCCGTGCAAGCGCTTGATTTACGTGACGATAACACTCTGCGGCGGGCCCGATCCGCCCGCCCGAGCCCTGCTCTGTGCCACCCTCCCGACATGCCAATTCTCTTGATCGTCGATGCCGCGAACGTGGTCGGTTCGGTCCCGGACGGCTGGTGGCGCGACCGCTTCGGTGCGACCGAGCGGCTACGTGACGGACTCGTCCCGCTCGCCCAGGAGGGTATCCCCGGACACCCCGGTCCGGCAGAGGTCGTCCTCGTGGTCGAGGGGCAGGCCCGGGGTGTCACGTCCGTCCCGGGCGTGCGCGTAGAGCCGGCGCCCGGCAGTGGCGACGACCACATCGTGTCGCTGGTCGCGGCGGCGCGGGACCGCCCCCGCGTCGTCGTCACGGCCGACCGCGGGCTGCGGGAGCGCGTGGAGGCACTCGGGGCGCAGTGCGCGGGACCGCGGACGGTACGCCCGGCCTGACGGCGGCCCGTGGCCCGGATGTCAGCGGCACGCCACGCGCACGTACAGCGTCCCAAGGAGGCGGAACATACGCGGCCGAAAGAAGCCAGGAGGCCGGGCAGCCCCCAGTACGTGGTTGTTCGCGTCAGTACGTGGCGTTCTTGCCGAGCCTGCCGAGGCGGCTGTGACCACGCCCGTACAGGAAGTAGACGACGAAGCCGACGGCCATCCAGAGCGCGAACCGGAGCCAGGTCTCCGTCGGCAGGTTGAGCATGAGCCAGAACGAGGCCGCGATGGACAGGATGGGGATCACCGGCACCCACGGGGTACGGAAGGCCCGGTGGAGATCGGGCCGGGTACGGCGGAGGATGATCACGCCGAGGGCCACGACCACGAAGGCGAAGAGCGTACCGATGTTCACCAGCTCCGCGAGGTTCTCGAGACTGGTGAAGCCCGCGATGACGGCGATCACCACACCGAGCAGGATGGTCGCCCGGTAGGGGGTGCGGTACTTCGGGTGGGTGACCGAGAAGAAGCGCGGCAGCAGTCCGTCACGGCTCATCGCGAAGAACACCCGGGTCTGGCCCAGCAGCAGGATCATGCAGACGGTGATGAGGCCGACGATCGCACCCAGGCTGATCGCGCCGCTGAAGAACGGCTGGTTGACGGATTTGAACGCGTCGGCGAGCGGGGCGGTCGCCGACATCTGCGTGTAGTGCTGCATACCGGTGACCACCAGCGTCACGGCCACGTAGAGCACTGTGCAGATGACCAGGGAGCCCAGGATGCCGCGCGGCATGTCCCGCTGGGGGTTCTTGGTCTCCTCCGCCGCGGTGGCCACGACGTCGAAGCCGATGAAGGCGAAGAAGACAAGGGAGGCCGCGGTGAAGATTCCCATGACGCCGAAGTTGGTGGGCGCGTAGCCGAAGAGCACCTGGATCAGCGGCGCCTTGAGACCGCCGCCGGCTTCCTGCGGCTGGGCCGGCGGGATGAACGGCGAATAGTTGGCCGCCTTGATGAAGAACAGTCCCGCGATGATGACCATCAGCACGACCGCGACCTTGATGACGACGACGATCGCGGTGATCCGGGCGGACAGCTTCATGCCGAGGACCAGGACGGCGGTCAGCGCCAGGACCAGCACGAAGGCCAGCACGTCGAAGTGTCCCCCCGCATCGGGCCCGGACAGCGCAACGGGCATGTCCCAGCCGAAGTTGGTGTGCATGAGGTGGCGCGCGTACCCGGACCAGCCGACCGCCACCACGGCGGTACCGAGGGCGAATTCCAGGACCAGGTCCCAGCCGATGATCCAGGCGGGCAGCTCGCCGATCGAGGCGTAGGAGAAGGTGTACGCCGAGCCGGCCACCGGCACGGTGGACGCGAACTCGGCGTAGCAGAGCGCCGCGAGGCCGCAGACGACGCCCGCGGCCACGAAGGAGAGGGCGGTGGCGGGTCCGGCGTTGTCCCTGGCCGCGATACCCGTGAGGACGAAGATGCCGGTTCCGATGATGACGCCGACGCCGAAGACGGTGAGGTCCCATGCGGACAGGGACTTCTTCAGCGCGTGCTCGGGCTCCTCGGTGTCACGGATCGACTGCTCCACCGTCTTCGTGCGGAACACCCCGGAGCTCTGACGGGGCTGCTGCTCTGTGCTCACCGGCGTACCTCCGTAGCCATGGCCGTATGCCCATGATCGAGAGGGGTGCGGTGCCTCGCCCGCCGGGCAGGTGCGTTTCACACGAAAGGACCGGCCGGAGACCCCCGGGGGTACTCCGATCGGCCCAATGTGTGCGCCGGGTGGCTCAGGCCGTCAGTCGCGCGCGGGCTCCGGGGCCGCGGCCGGGTCGTCGTCGAGGCGGCCGTCCAGCCTGGAAACCAGGCCGGTGACCTGCCGCGCGATGTCCGGTGCGGTCAGACCGATCTCGGCCATGACCTCCTTGCGGGAGGCGTGGTCGAGGAAGCGCGGCGGAATGCCGAAGTCGCGCATCGGTACGTCCACCCCCGCGTCGCGCAGCGCCTGGGAGACGGCGGCGCCGACACCGCCGACGCGGCTGTTGTCCTCGACGGTGACGACGACGCGGTGCTGATCCGCGAGCGGGGCGAGCGCCTCGTCGACCGGCTTGACCCAGCGGGGGTCCACGACGGTCGTGGAGATGCCCTGCTTGTCGAGCAGACCGGCGATCTCCAGGCACATCGGGGCGAGCGCGCCGACCGAGACCAGCAGCACGTCGGGACGGTCCGTGCCCGCCTTCCGCAGGACGTCCATACCGCCGATCCGGCCGACGGCCGGGACGGCGGGGCCGACCACGCCCTTCGAGTAACGGACGACGGTCGGGGCGTCCTTGACCTCGACGGCCTCGCGGAGCTGGCTGCGCAACTGCTCGGCGTCGCGCGGAGCGGCGATCCGCAGGGTCGGGACGACCTGGAGGATCGACATGTCCCACATGCCGTTGTGGGAGGCGCCGTCGTCACCGGTGACACCGGCGCGGTCGAGCACGAAGGTGACACCGCACTTGTGCAGGGCCACATCCATGAGGACCTGGTCGAAGGCGCGGTTGAGGAACGTCGCGTAGACGGCGAAGACCGGGTGGAGCCCGCCGGTGGCGAGGCCCGCGGCGGACGTCGCGGCGTGCTGCTCGGCGATGCCGACGTCGTACACCCGCTCGGGGAAGGTCTCGGCGAACTTCTTCAGGCCGACGGGCTGGAGCATGGCCGCGGTGATGGCGACGATGTCCTCGCGCTCCTTGCCGAGCCTGACCATCTCGTCGCCGAAGACGGAGGTCCAGCTCGCCGCGGCGGTCTTGACCGGCAGGCCGGTGTCGGGGTGGATCGGGCCGATGCCGTGGAAGCGGTCCGCCTCGTCCTGCTCCGCGTGCTGGTAGCCGCGGCCCTTCTCGGTGAGGCAGTGGACGATGACCGGGCCGCCGAACCGCTTGGCGCGGGTCAGCGCGGACTCCAGCGCCTCGATGTCGTGGCCGTCGATGGGGCCGACGTACTTGAGGCCGAGGTCCTCGAACATGCCCTGCGGGGCGATGAAGTCCTTCAGGCCCTTCTTGGCGCCGTGCAGGGTCTCGTAGAGCGGCTTCCCGACGACGGGGGTGCGCTCCAGGATGTCCTTGCCGCGGGCGAGGAAGCGCTCGTAGCCGTCGGTGGTGCGCAGTGTGGCGAGGTGGTTGGCGAGGCCGCCGATCGTGGGGGCGTAGGAGCGCTCGTTGTCGTTGACGACGATGACGAGCGGGCGGTCCTTGGCGTCCGCGATGTTGTTCAGGGCCTCCCAGGCCATGCCGCCGGTGAGCGCGCCGTCACCGATCACCGCGACGACGTGGTCGTCCTTCCTCAGCACCTCGTTGGCCTTGGCGAGGCCGTCGGCCCAGCCGAGGACGGTGGAGGCGTGCGAGTTCTCGATGACGTCGTGCTCGGACTCGGCACGCGAGGGGTAGCCGGACAGGCCGCCCTTGGCGCGCAGCTTCCCGAAGTCCTGCCGGCCGGTAAGGAGCTTGTGGACGTAGCTCTGGTGCCCGGTGTCGAACAGCACCTTGTCCTTCGGCGAGTCGAAGACGCGGTGCAGGGCGATGGTCAGTTCGACCACGCCGAGGTTGGGGCCGAGGTGGCCACCGGTCTTGGACACGGCGTCCACGAGGAAGGTCCGGATCTCTGCGGCCAGCTGATCGAGCTGCTCCGGGCTGAGCCGGTCCAGATCGCGCGGTCCCCTGATACGGGTCAGCAGCGGCACCCGTGCCTCCTTGCGTGTGAGCTGATCGAGCCTGGCAACGATTTGTCGAGTCTAATGTTCCGCTCGCAGCGGCTGTCATCGGGCAGTGGGTTGTGTGTCACGCCTTCGGAGGACACGCAGAAGTG
>NZ_JBSGZO010000522.1:0-5586 GCF_053611045.1 Streptomyces sp. NPDC054841
CGGCCGAGCCGCGGCGGCCGGGGGCGACGAGCGCGGCGGCACCGGGCGGGAGGACTCCGGCCCGGGGCGGGGACCGGATCCGGCACCGGGATGGTCCGGCACGACGAGGTGGCCTTCGAGGAAGTACGCGAACCAGGCCCTGACCGTACGGAGGTAGGCCGTCGAGTGGTTGTAGCCGAGGATCGCGCGGTCCAGGTCGTACGGGTCGGAGAGGTCCCGCCCGCCCGCGCACAGGTAGCGGCCCGCCGCGAGCGCCGCGTCGTGGACGTTCTGCGGGTCGGCCGCTCCGTCCCCGTTGCCGTCGGCGCCCCAGACGGCCCAGGTCGACGGGATGAACTGCATGGGGCCGACCGCGCGGTCGTACAGGGTGTCCCCGTCGTACCTCCCGCCGTCGGTGTCACCGATCACGGCGAACCCGTTGCCGTCCAGCCGCGGCCCCAGGATCGGCGGACGAGCCGTGCCGTCCGGGGCCACCCGCCCGCCGCGTGCCTGCCCGGACTCGACCTGGCCGATCGCGGCCAGCAGCTGCCAGCGCAGGGCGCAGCCGGGTGCGCGGGCCGCGAGCGTCGACTCCGCCCGCCGGTACGCGGCGAGGACGGTGGCAGGCAGTGCGCCCGCGGCCGTCACGGCGGAGCCGTCCGACGCGCGGTCCGCGCCGCCGCCGCCCTCGCCCGGCACGCCTCGTGCCCGCAGCGGCGGCAGCTCGGCGCGGTACGCGGAGTCGCCGGAGACGCTCGGCCGCGCGGGTGCGGTGGGCGCCGTCTCCCCGGCGGAAGGGGATGTCTGTGCCCCCGGCGCCTGGGAGGCGGTCAGTGCCGCCATGGCCGCAGCCGCCATCGCCGTACCCCTGACACCCCTGCTGACACCTCTGCCCTTGTGCCGTGTCATACCGCAGACCCCTCCCTGTGCTGAGGCCGCACCGGAGATGAGGGCCGGTGCGGCTTCCGTCACCGGCTCTACGCGGGCGGGCGGCCGGTCCGTCGCCCGGAACCGACGGAATTTCCGGGCCTGGCGACGGACGGCGGCGCGGGCAGGCTTAACGTGGGGGGCATGCTGCGATTGCGAGTGGAGTTCACCACCGAACCCTTCGACCTGGACGAAGCCCCGGCCCATGCGCTGGTGGCACGCGAGGTCATCCAGGCGGCCGATCTGGACGCCGTGGACGTCGGACCGTTTGGCAACACGGCGGAGGGCGCGGCGGACGCGGTGCTCACCGCGGTCGACTCGCTGCTGCGTCAGGCTCTGGGCGCGGGCGCCACTCGGGTCTCGTTGCAGGTGAACGTGATCGGGGAGGAGGAGAAGTGACCGAGCCGGGAGATCACCCCCTGATCACCGCGGTCAAGCCGCTGGTGGACGCCATGGGCGCCGCGATGCTGCTGCCCGAGCAGGCCGGGCGCGACGACGTGGTCCTGGCCTGGGAGGGCGTCGAGGTGGTTGCCGTACGGCTGCCGCAGCTCTCCGAATCGCTGGACCACATCCTGGTCGCGCTGGAGCGCCGCCACGGCATGCCGCTGTCCGCGCTGGACCGCAAGACCAAGCAGTCGGTCGTCCGGCTCCTGGAGGCACGCGGTGCCTTCTCGGTGCGGCATGGGGTGGAGACGGTGGCGAGTGCCCTTGGTGTCAGCCGCTTCACTGTGTACAACTACCTGAACAGGGAAAACGCGGCGAAGAGTGAGTAGAGGCTGACTCCGCGTACACGGCCGCCGTCCATATGTCGGGACGGCGGCTTTTATGGCAACGAAGTTTCAACAAAGTGTTGACGGGGTGTTGAGGGAAGGCGTTAGCTATCCGCAGCCCGTCCGACGCACCTTGCAAAACAGCCACGGAGGCTCCCGTGACTTCGACTTCCGTACCGGGCCTCGCCCGGTTCAACACCTCGGCGGACAGCGAGGCCCAGGCCGCGCTGCACGAGGTGTGTGCCAGCTCGGCGTGGGGAAGCAAACTGCTCGCCCAGCGCCCGTACGCCACTGTGGACGCCCTCTTCGCCGCCAGTGACGCCGCCATGGCCGAACTGACCGCCGCTGATCTGGCCGAAGCGATGGCAGGGCACCCGCCGATCGGCCGGCCGAAGCCCGGTGACCCGACCTCCTCCCGCGAACAGAGCGGGATGGCCGGCGCCTCCGAGGACCTCAAGGCCGAGATGCTCGAACTGAACCTGGCCTACCAGGACAAGTTCGGCCACGTCTTCCTGATCTGCGCCACCGGCCGGACCGGTGAGCAGATGAGGGACGCCGTCCGGGAGCGGATCGACAACTCGCCCGAGCAGGAGCGGGAAATCGTCCGCACCGAGCTGGGCAAGATCAACCGCATCCGGCTGAGCCGTCTCGTAGAGGAAGAGAGCGCATGAGTACGCAAACCACGGCGTCCGTGTCCACGCACATCCTGGACACCAGCATCGGCCGGCCCGCCGAGGGCGTCGTCATCCGCCTGTCGGCCCGCGGGTCCGCCCGCGACGGCTCCGGCGCGGAGTGGGTGGCACTCGGCGGATCCGCGACCGACGCGGACGGGCGCTGCAAGAACCTGCCGGCGCTGCCGGAGGGCACCACCCATGTACGACTGGACTTCGAGACCGAGTCCTACTTTCTCGAAGTCGTGAAAAAGCAAGCCGATGCGCAGCAGGACGCCCCCGCGAATCGGGACAGCGGTGCGTTCTTCCCGGAGGTGGCGATCACGTTCGCCGTCGAACCGGGCGAGCACTACCACGTACCGCTGCTGCTCAACCCGTTCGGCTACTCCGTTTACCGAGGGAGCTAGCAGACATGCCCACGATTCTGGGACAGAACCAGTACGGCAAGGCTGAGAACCGTGTCGTCAAGATCACGCGGGACGGCGACACCCACCACATCAAGGACCTGAACGTCTCGGTCGCCCTCTCCGGCGACATGTCCGAGGTCCACTACTCCGGTTCGAACGCCAACTGCCTGCCGACGGACACCACCAAGAACACGGTGTACGCGTTCGCCAAGGAGTACGGCATCGAGTCCGCCGAGCAGTTCGGCATCCACCTCGCCCGTCACTTCGTGACCTCGCAGGAGCCGATCCACCGGGCGCGCATCCGCATCGAGGAGTACGCCTGGGAGCGCATCGCGACCTCCGACGCCAACTCGAAGTTCATCGGCGCCGACGAGGTCAAGCACTCCTTCGTCCGCAAGGGCCAGGAGACCCGGGTCACCCAGATCACCTACGACGGTGACTCGTGGGAGGTCATCTCCGGCCTCAAGGACCTGGTCGTGATGAACTCGACGAACTCCGAGTTCTGGGGTTACGTCAAGGACAAGTACACGACGCTCCAGGAGGCGTACGACCGCATCCTCGCCACCCAGGTGTCCGGTCGCTGGCGGTTCAACTGGACCGACGACGAGCAGCGCATGCCGAACTGGGAGAAGTCCTACGAGCAGGTCAAGAAGCACATGCTCCAGGCCTTCGCCGAGACGTACTCCCTCTCGCTGCAGCAGACGCTGTACCAGATGGGCTCGCGGATCATCAACAACCGCTCGGAGATCGACGAGGTCCGCTTCTCCCTGCCGAACAAGCACCACTTCCTCGTCGACCTGGAGCCCTTCGGGCTCAAGAACGACAACGAGGTCTACTTCGCCGCCGACCGCCCCTACGGCCTGATCGAGGCCACGATCCTGCGGGACGGCGTCGAGCCGCGGATCCCCGTCGACATGACCAACCTCTGACGCGGGACCGACCATGGCCCCGCCCGCCCTGACCTGGGCGGGGCCGTACCGGACAGGAGGGAACAGGTGGTTTCCTTGACACGTGTACGCAATGCGGGAGCGCCCGCGGCGGTCCTGCCCGACCTGTCCTTCCACCGTCCTTCCACCCTTTCGGCACCCACAGCCGCGCGGCTGTGGCACTCAAATCCTCCCAGGGCCCTGCCGTGCCCACACCGCCACTGAAAGACAAAGGACGCACCGCCATGGCAGCACCGGCAGCAGCCCCGCGCATCGTCATCGAGAACTGTGCGATCGCGACCGTGGACGCCGACGACACCGAGTACGCCTCGGGCCACATCGTCGTCGCCGGCAACCGGATCGAGTCGATCGGCGCGGGCAAGGCCCCCGAGAACCTGGAGAACGTGGTCCGCCGCATCGACGGCACCGGCCACCTGGTCACCCCGGGCCTGGTCAACACGCACCACCACTTCTACCAGTGGATCACCCGTGGTCTGGCCACCGACCACAACCTCTTCAACTGGCTGGTCGCGCTGTACCCGACGTGGGCGCGCATCGACGAGCAGATGGCGTACTCCGCCGCCCAGGGCTCGCTCGCGATGATGGCCCGTGGCGGCGTCACCACCGCGATGGACCACCACTACGTCTTCCCGAAGGACTCCGGTGACCTGTCCGGCGCGATCATCCGCGCCGCGTCCGAGACGGGCGTCCGCTTCACCCTCGCCCGCGGCTCCATGGACCGCAGCGAGAAGGACGGCGGCCTGCCTCCGGACTTCGCCGTCGAGACCCTCGAAGGCGCCCTGGCCGGCACCGAGGAGACCATCGACAAGCACCACGACGCCTCCTTCGACGCGATGACGCAGGTCGCCGTCGCGCCCTGCTCGCCCTTCTCCGTCTCCACCGAACTGATGAAGCAGGGCGCCGAGCTGGCCCGCCGCAAGGGCGTGCGGATGCACACCCACGGTTCGGAGACCGTGGAGGAGGAGAAGTTCTGCCACGAGCTCTTCGGCATGGGCCCGACCGACTACTTCGAGTCGACCGGCTGGCTCGGCGAGGACGTGTGGATGGCGCACTGCGTCCACATGAACGACTCCGACATCGCGGCCTTCGCCCGGACGAAGACCGGCGTCGCCCACTGTCCGTCCTCCAACGCCCGCCTCGCCGCCGGAATCGCCCGCGTACCGGACATGCTCGCCGCCGGTGTGCCGGTCGGGCTGGGCGTCGACGGCACCGCCTCCAACGAGTCGGGTGAGCTGCACACCGAGCTGCGCAACGCCCTGCTGATCAACCGGCTGAGCACCGTGCACCGCGAGCGTGCGCTCAACGCGCGCCAGGCCCTGCGCCTCGGCACGTACGGCGGCGCCCAGGTACTGGGCCGCGCCTCGCAGATCGGGTCGCTGGAGCCCGGCAAGCTCGCCGACCTGGTGCTCTGGAAGCTGGACACGCTGGCCCACTCCTCCATCGCCGACCCGGTGACCGCCCTCGTCTTCGGCGCGGCGGCCCCGGTCACCCTCTCGCTCGTCAACGGCAGGCCGGTCGTCGAGGACAGCCGCCTGCTGCACGTCGACGAGGACGCCATCGCCCGCTCCACGCGGGACGAGGCCCAGCGCCTCGCGCGGATCGCCGCGCAGGCCTAGGGGGTGTCTTGTGGATCAGGCCGGATGAGCGCGCGGGGTCTGGCGTCGTGCATCGCAAGGCGGAGGAGGAAATCGACGCGGAGCGTCGGTGACCGACGACAACGCAGCGAGGTGCGGTGCCAGGGCACGCGAGCCCGGCAAGATCCGCAAGACACCCTCTGACCCCCGGTAGTCCGGCGGAGGGGGACGGCCCTCGGCCGGCAGCCATGGACCCGAGCGGGGCCCGTGGCAGCCGTCACCCGGGGGGTGCGTGCGCCAAAGGTACGCAC
>NZ_JBSGZO010000523.1:0-5581 GCF_053611045.1 Streptomyces sp. NPDC054841
CTGCCAGTGCCTGGAACCGGCATCCCCCGACGCCTGCGTCAAGCAGGCCGCCCCCTGGCTGCGGCACGTCCAGATCGAGGACATGCGCCGCGGTGTCCACGAACACCTCCCGTTCGGCGACGGCGAGATCGACTTCCCACCCGTCCTCGACGCCCTGGCCGCCACCGGCTACCAGGGCCTGACCGTCGTCGAACTGCCACGCCACTCCCACGCGGGCCCAGAACTCGCCCGCACCTCCATCGAGTTCCTCCGTCCGAACGCCCCGGCTGCGGCACCAGCCCCCACGAACGGAGCACCGGCATGGCGATCCTGACCCGCGAGGAACTCGACACCCGGCTCGGTGGCGCCGCCCGGGCCTGGCTGCACGAAGCCCTCGCCGAAGCCGCCCACACCGCCGCCGCACCCGCCGACGCCACCACCCCCTACGCCGCCCCCGCCTGGGAACTCCGCTTCGCCTCCGCCGGCCGCCACTGCGGTCAGGACCACTCCGACTCCGTACGCACCCTCCTCCTCCGGGAGGCCCACGCCGACGCGGCCACCCTCACCCGCCTCTACCAGCAGGGCACCGCAGCCGAACGCCGCGCTGTGCTCCTCGCCCTGCCGCAGCTCGCGCCCGCCCCCGCCGTCGGTCTCCCCCTCGTCGACGACGCCCTGCGCACCAACGACACCCGGCTCGTCGCCGCCGCCGTCGGCCCCTACGCCGCCGAACACCTCGACCCGCACTCCTGGCGCCATGCCCTCCTGAAGTGTCTGTTCACCGGAGTACCCGTGGACGCCGCCGACGGTCTCGAACGGCGTGCCCGGGGCGACGCGGAACTCGCCCGGATGCTCGGTGACTACGCCGCCGAACGCATCGCCGCAGGCCGCCCCGTACCCGCCGACCTCCACCGCGTCCTCGCCCTGACGTCCCCCACGGAGGAGTCCTGATGCGTATCTTCGACCCGCACATCCACATGACCTCCCGCACCACGGACGACTACCAGGCGATGTACGCCGCGGGCGTCCGTGCCCTCGTCGAACCGTCCTTCTGGCTCGGCCAGCCCCGCACCTCACCCGCCTCCTTCTTCGACTACTTCGACTCCCTCCTCGGCTGGGAACCGTTCCGCGCCGCCCAGTACGGCATCGCCCACCACTGCACCCTCGCCCTCAACCCGAAGGAGGCCAACGACCCCCGCTGCACCCCCGTCCTCGACGCACTGCCCCGCTACCTCGTCAAGGACAACGTCGTCGCCGTCGGCGAAATCGGCTACGACTCGATGACCCCGGCAGAGGACACCGCCCTCGCGGCCCAGCTCCAGCTCGCCGCCGACCACGGACTGCCCGCCCTCGTCCACACCGCACACCGTGACAAGCTTGCCGGCCTGCGCCGCACCGTCGATGTCGTCCGCGAATCCGCACTCGCTCCCGAGCGGGTGCTGCTCGACCACCTCAACGAGACGACGGTGAAGGACGCCGCCGACGCCGGCTGCTGGCTCGGGTTCTCCATCTACCCGGACACCAAGATGGACGAGGACCGGATGGTCACCATCCTCAAGGCCCAGGGGCTGGAACGCGTCCTGGTCAACTCGGCCGCCGACTGGGGCAAGAGCGACCCGCTGAAGACCCGCAGGGTCGCCGACGCCATGCTCGCCGCCGGATTCACCGACGACGACGTCGACCAGGTGCTGTGGCGCAACCCCGTTGCCTTCTACGGCCAGAGCGGCCGCCTCCAGCTGGACGTCCCGGCCGCCGAGGCCCTGCACGAGGGCAACTCCATCCTCCGCGGCGGGGAATGAGGAGGCGACACGCATGCGCTTCCGCCACCCCGACGGCGCCACCGTCCACCTCTCCTACTGCACCAACGTCCACCCGGCCGAGACCCTCGACGGCGTCATCGCCCAGCTCCGCGACCACTGCGAGCCCGTCCGCAAACGCCTCGGGCGTGACCGCCTCGGGATCGGCCTCTGGCTCGCCAAGGACGCTGCCCAGGCATTGATCACCGACCCGGCGGCACTGCGCGGACTGCGCGCCGAACTCGACCGGCGCGGGCTGGAGGTCGTCACCCTCAACGGATTCCCGTATGAGGGATTCGGCGCCGACGAGGTCAAATACCGCGTCTACCGGCCCGACTGGACCGAACCGGAACGGCTCACCCACACCGGAGACCTGGCCCGCCTCCTTGCCACACTGCTGCCCGACGACGTCGGTGAAGGGTCCATCTCCACCCTGCCGCTGGCATGGCGCACCCGCTTCGACGGCCACGCCGCAACCACCGCCCGCACCGCACTGAGCACGCTCGCCGAACGCCTCGACGCGCTCGAAGAACTCACCGGCAAATCCATCCGGATCGCCCTCGAACCCGAACCGGGCTGCACCGTCGAAACCACCGCCGACGCGATCCGCCCCCTCAGCGCCATATCGAGCAGGCGCATCGGCATCTGTGTCGACACCTGCCATCTCGCCACCTCCTTCGAAGAACCCGGTCCCTCCCTCGACGCCCTCACCAGTGCCGGCATCACCATCCCCAAGGCGCAGCTCTCCGCCGCGCTGCATGCCGAACACCCCCACCTCCCCGACGTACGCGACGCCCTCGCGGCCTTCGCCGAACCCCGCTTCCTCCACCAGACCCGCACCCGCACCGCCGCCGGCCTGCGCGGCACCGACGACCTCCACGAGGCCCTGGCCGCCGACACCCTCCCCGACGGTGCCCCCTGGCGTGCCCACTTCCACGTCCCCCTGCACGCGCTGCCCGCCCCTCCGCTCACCTCCACTCTTCCCGTGCTCCAGGACACCCTGGCCCGCCTCGTCGGAGGCCCCGCTCCGCTCACCCGGCACCTCGAGGTCGAGACGTACACCTGGCAGGCACTGCCTGCCGAGCTGCGCCCCCGCAGCCGCACTCAGCTCACCGACGGAATCGCCGCCGAACTCACGCTCGCCCGCGACCTGCTCACCGACCTCGGCCTCAAGGAACTCCCATGAGCGACATCACCCCGGGCGACTCCGCGCCACCCACCCCCCTCCTCGTCCTGGACGTCGTCGGCCTCACCCCCCGGCTCCTGAACCACATGCCCCACCTGAAACGGCTCGCCACGACCGGCTCCCAGGCCCCCCTCGGCACCGTGCTGCCCGCCGTCACCTGCACCGCTCAGTCCACCTTCCTGACGGGCACCCTCCCCTCCGAGCACGGCATCGTCGGCAACGGCTGGTACTTCCGCGAACTCGGCGACGTCCTGCTGTGGCGGCAGCACAACGGCCTCGTCGGCGGCGACAAACTCTGGGACGCCGCCCGCCGCGCCCACCCCGGCTACACCGTCGCCAACATCTGCTGGTGGTACGCCATGGGAGCCGACACCGACATCACCGTCACCCCCCGCCCCGTCTACTACGCCGACGGCCGCAAGGAACCCGACTGCTACACCCGGCCGCCGGCCCTCCATGACGAACTCACCGAGAAACTGGGCACCTTCCCCCTCTTCCACTTCTGGGGACCCGGCGCCGACATCGTCTCCAGCCGCTGGATCATCGACGCCACCCGTCACATCCTCCGCACCCGCAACCCCGACCTCGCGCTCTGCTACCTCCCGCACCTCGACTACGACCTCCAGCGGTTCGGCCCCGACGACCCCCGCTCCCTCCAGGCGGCCGCCGACCTCGACAAGGCCATGGCTCCCCTCCTCGACGACGCGCGAGCCGAGGGCCGCGCCGTCGTCGCCCTTTCCGAGTACGGCATCACCCGTGTCACACGGCATGTCGACATCAACCGCGAACTGCGCCGCGCCGGGCTCCTCGAAGTCCACACGCAGGACGGAATGGAGTACCTCGACGCGATGGCCTCCCGGGCCTTCGCCGTCGCCGACCACCAGCTCGCCCACGTCTACGTACGCCGGCCCGAGGATCTCGACGCCACCCGGGAGGTCCTCGACGGACTTCCCGGCATCGCCGAACTCCTCGGCGACGAAGGCAAGAAGAGCCAAGGCCTGGACCATCCGCGCTCCGGCGAACTCGTCGCCGTCGCCGACCCCGACGCCTGGTTCACGTACTACTACTGGCTCGACGACGACAAGGCACCCGACTTCGCCCAGCTCGTCGAGATCCACCGCAAGCCCGGCTACGACCCCGTCGAGCTGTTCATGGACCCCCAGGACCCGTACGTCCGCGTCAAAGCCGCCACGGCCCTCGCCCGCAAGAAGCTCGGTATGCGCTACCGCATGGCGGTCGTACCGCTCGACCCCTCACCTATTCGCGGCAGCCATGGCCGCCTCCCCACGAGCGATGACACCGACAACGGGCCGCTCATCCTGTGCTCCACCCCCCGCGCCGTAACCGGCCGCGTCGCGGCCACCGATGTGAAGTCCCTGCTGCTTCAACTCGCTGGACTCCACTGAACCAGACGCCACTGACAACGAGGAGTTATCCACAATGAGCCGCACGAGCAGGACCCCCGACCCCGAGCTCAGCCGCAAGCTCAGCAGACGCGGCATGCTCGGTGTCGCCGCCGGAGCCACCGCAGCCGCCCTCCTCGGCACGGCGGCCGCCCCGGCCACCGCCGCCGCCCACGGAAGCGGCCGGGGCCGCCCCGTACTGCCCCCGGGACGGCTCGGCATCCAGCTCTACTCGCTCCGCGACAAGGTCTCCACGCTCGGCTTCGCCGCCGTCTTCGCCGAACTCGAGAAGTACGGCTACGACGAGGTCGAGTACGCCGGCTACACCCAGGGCTCCGCAGGTCCCATCACCCTCGCCGAGCTCCGCCGGCTCACCCGCGACCACGGGCTGCGCGCCATCGGCAGCCACGTCGGCTACTACTCGTCCGACCCGAACGCCTACACCTTTGCCCAGAACCTCGACAAGGTCCTCGACGACGCCCAGGCGCTCGGCCTCAAGCACATCGGCACCGCCTCCGGCCCCTGGCGCTACGGCGCCACCGTCGACGGCTGGAAGCGCTGCGCCGAGGAGTTCAACGAGTACGGCGCCGCCGCCAAGGCCCGCGGCATGAAGTTCTACCAGCACAACCACGCCGAGGAGTTCTCCTTCGCCACCGACAGCCCGGACGTACGCCTCTACGACGTGCTCCTCGCCGAAACCGACCCCGACCTCGTCTACCTCGAGATGGACATCTACTGGGCGTACGCGGGACAGTTCCGCTTCTCCAAGCGTGTCGACGGCACGCCTGCCCCCTTCGACCCCTTGCGCTACGTGCTCAGGCAGCCCGACCGCTATCCGCTGTTCCACGTCAAGGACGGCGAACGCGACGACGCCGCTCGCGACGGCTACCGCATGGTGGACGTCGGGGATGGAGACATCGACTACCAGAGGTTCATCTCGGCCGTGACCCGCACCCGTGGCGGCCGCCTCGACCACCACTGGCAGGCCGAACACGACAGCCCCGTCGAGTCGTTCACGTTCGCCCGCAGGTCGAGCGAGCACCTCCACTCACTGCGGGAAAAGGACTGCTGAGGCACCGCACCGCACGCTTGTGACCCGCCCGTCCGCGAACTGTCGCCGACGGGCGGTCGCGTACCCGCGAACTGTCTCAGGCCGGTCCGCTGCTCACCAGTTACGGGAAAGGTGCATTCCGTACATCATTGACCGTGATCATGCCACG
>NZ_JBSGZO010000524.1:0-5486 GCF_053611045.1 Streptomyces sp. NPDC054841
CCCCGGCCGTCGGGCCGGGGCTTCGGTGATCGCGCGGAGGCGGAGGGATTTGAACCCTCGATGGGCTTTAAGACCCAAACCGCATTAGCAGTGCGGCGCCATAGACCGGACTAGGCGACGCCTCCAGCACACCCGCGCGGGCGCGAGTGGTGCGTGCAGATGATGACACAGCCGGGTGGGGTGTCACCAATCGCTCCCCACGGTACTAGGCACGCGGGCCCCGGGGCAAAGAGGTACCCGCGCTCCGGTGGGGCAGCGTGGCGCAGGCCGGCGCCCGGCCTACAGAAACGGCCGGCATGCGGTCGGCACCCGGTCGGCGCCGTTCGCGCCCCGGTCGGCCCAGCCCGGGTTGCGCAACGCACGGGCGCGCGGAGCGTTAGAGATGCCGGGGCGCCGTCCCCAGATCCTTGACCCTCCAGGAGCACCCATGCTGCGCCGCCTCGTCCTCACCGTCGCCGCGACCGCCACAGCCTCCGTCGCCGCGCTGACCGCCACCGCCCCGCCCGCGGGCGCGTCCATGCTCGGTCCGATCCCGCTGCCTCTGCTGGAGCTCGAGCCGGGGGACCGGCTCACCGTGACCACCACGGACACCGGGAACCCGGATGCCAACGGGGAGTACCAGCTGACGTGCGCCCCGGCGGGGGGCACGCACCCCGAGGCGCAGGCCGCCTGCGACAAGCTGGCACAGTTCGCCACGGATGCGCAGGACCCGTTCGAGCCGGTCGACGGGGACTCCATGTGCACGATGCAGTACGGCGGCCCGGCCACCGCGCGGATCACCGGGTCCTGGCAGGGCAGGAGCATCGACGCCACGTTCGACCGCAGCGACGGCTGCGAGATCCGGCGCTGGGAGCAGCTGGAGCCGGTCCTGCCGACCGCCCGGTACTAGCGCACCCACGCCATCCGCACGCCGCCGGCACCTGTCCGCACACCGTCCGCACTACTGCGGGCGGCGCGGACATCGTCCAGGCCGGCGGGCGTTCCGGAGGGCGTCCCCCGGGGAGCGGGGCGACTCCGTGTACACAGAACCTTGGTGAGAGCTCCCCCTCATCCACCGCCGCGGGCGCATCCCCTGCCTTTAGACTCCCTTCAGTGACAGGCCGCGGCCCGAGGGGCAAGATGGGGCCGGCCGTCCGCAAGGTGCTGTATGTCAGGGAGGAAGCGTCGTCGTGAGCAGCAGGCCATCCCGAGGCGCTGCTCGCCTCGCAGCCATACTCGACGCCCTCCCGGACGGGCTCGTCCTCGTCAACTGCAACGGCACGGTCGTCAACGCCAACACCATCGCCCTGGAGATGTTCGAGACGCCCGGTACGGCGCTCGTCGGACGCGGTCTGCTCGATCTGCTGCCGTCCTTCGACTCGAAGCTGATCCCCGGATCGATGCGGCGACCCGACTCGGCTGACGAGCGGGGCCGTACGAAGCCGACCCGGATGGTCGCGCGCCGCACCGACGGCGGGGAGTTCCCCGTCGAGGTCACCAGCGCGAGCCTGGAGGACGGCCGCGAGGCGTACGACTCGTACGGCAGCGGCAGCGGCGGGAGCAGCAGCAGCTACACGGGCGACGAACTTCTGATGCTCGTCGTGCGTGATCTCTCCGGCACCGTCGACACCGAAGCCGAACTCGCCCGCTCCCAGCGGCAGACCGAAATGATCCTGCGGGCCGCCGCCGAAGGCGTCGTCGGTACCGACACCGACGGCAGGGTCGTACTCGTCAACCCGGCCGCCGCCCAGATTCTCGGCTTCCGCGCCAGTGATCTCGGCGGCAAGGAGCTGCACCCGCTGATCCTGCACTCCCGGCCGGACGGCGAGCCGTTCCCGTACGACGAGTCGCCGCTCGCGGACACGCTCAGGTCCGGGCGCAAGCACCGGGTCCGGGGCCAGGTGCTGTGGGCGAAGAACGGCAAGCCGGTGCCGGTCGACCTGACGACCGCGCCGGTACGGGACGGGGACCAGCTGGTCGGTGCGGTGATGACGTTCACCGACCGACGGCCCTACGAGGAGCTGACGGAGCAGCACACCACGGAGATCGCCGAGCGCCACGAGCGGCACACGGCCGAGCTGGCCGAGCGCGACGAGAAGTACACCGCCGAGATCGCCCGGCTCGACGAGAAGTACTCGGCAGAGCTGGCCGACAGGGCCGAGCGGTACGCCGCGGAGATCGAGGAGCGGGACGAGCGGGAGGCCTCGCTGACCGCCCGGCACGCCCAGCTGATCGCCGTGCTCGGCGAGTCGCTGCGCGGGCCGCTGGAGGAGCTGCGGGGCGAGCTCGGCAAGCTGGCCGCGGACCCGGCCGGGCAGCTGTGGCCGGAGGCCAACCAGATCCTGCACCACCTCGCCGCGGGCTACGCCCGGATGACCACCCTCGTCGACAACGTGCTCGGCTTCCAGCGGCTGAACGCCGGTACCGACCAGCTGGCCAAGGCGAACGTGCTGCTCGACGCGGTCGTGACGGCCGGCGTCGAGGGCGCGGTCGAGCTGATCGGCCCTGGGCGCGCGCAGTTCGCGGTGCACGCCCCGCCGATAGAGGCCGAGGTGGACGCGGCCCGACTGGCGACGGCCCTGGCCCATCTGATCGCCGATGTCGCCGGGGTCGATTCGACCGGTCAGACCCGGGTCGTCGTGGGAGCGGGCGGCGGGTACGTCGACTCGACGATCGTGGTCGCGGCGGCGCAGCGCGGCGATGTCGTACGGATCGAGGTGCGGGGACCGTACGCCGGGGGCGATCCGGTGCACGAGCCGATCGTCAGCGGGATCGTGGCCGCTCATGGCGGGGTGCTGCAGACGCACGAGGTGCCGGGGATGAGCGGCAGTGCGTACGTCCTGGAGGTGCCGCTGGGCGAGGGCTCGGGGACGGTGACGCCGCCGTCGGCCCCGTCCGCCCCGGCCGAGCCGGAGGCCGCGCCCGTGCCGTCCGCGCCCACGTCGGGTGGCGGTCGGCGGCGCGCACGGCGGGCCTCCACGGACGCGTTCCTGGAGAGCCCCGTGGAACCGGAGCCGTCCGGCGAGCCTTCGGGGCGGCGCCGGGCGCGCACGGACGCCGAACCGGACGGCGGTACGAACGGCGGTACGAACGGCGCGGGCGGCGGTACGAACGGCGCGGGCAGTGGTGTCGGCGTTGACGGTGCGGGTGCCGGTGGCACGGGCCGTCGTCGCGGACGGCCCAGCCCCGCCGAGGCGGAGGCGCCGGCCCCGGCGGCCGAAGGCTCCGTCGTCACCTCCGCGGAGGCCGGCGCCGGGCGCCCGGCGATCGGGAACACGGTCCCGCCTCAGGGTGTGGGTCCTGAGGCGATGGCCCCCCAGGGCACGGGCCGCCGCGCCCGCCGCGCCCAGGCGGCGCTGCCCGCACTGCCTTCCGCTCCCTCTTCCGCTCCCTCGGCTTCCGCGACTGCTGCGGCTTCTGCGACTGCTGCGGCTTCTGCGACTGCTGCGGCTCCGGCGCCTTCTTCGACTCCTTCGGCCGGTGTGCCTTCGCCGACGAGTCCGACGACCCCTGCCTCCCCGGGCGCCACGACCGCCGGCCCCTGGGGGGACGGTGCATCCGGCGTGAGCCCGATTCCCGCTCCTCCTGCTCCTCCCGCTCCTGGCCCCTCGGTCGCGGTCGGCGGGTCGCACGACGGTGGTGCGGGCGGCAGTGGCGTCGGCGCCGGTGCGCTGGAGCCCGCCGGTACCGGTGCACAGCCGGGTGGGCGGCGGGCACGGCGGGCGCTGTCGACCGCACAGGAACGGCCCAGGCCCACCGGGGACACCGAGGGCGCGCGAGCCGCGTTCGCGCTGCCGCCCGCCCAGGCCGACCGCGCCCCGGTTCCGCCGACGGCACCGGCGCCCGCACCGGCCCCTGCCCCGGATCATGGCGACGAGGGCCGTCACGACGCCGTACATGCCGAGGCGGACGCCGATCACACCCCGCCGCAGCCGCACCCCGTACCGACCGGCCGCCGCCGGGCGCACACGGCCGAGAACGGGACCTCTGGTGGGCAGGGCCTCGCCGCCCTCGCCGAGGCCGGGACGCCGCCTGCCACTGCCGGAGGCGGCGGCACCGGATCCGTACCCCTGCCACCCGCCGTGGCCACCGCGCCCGGGCCGCGCCCCGCCGCTCAGCCACTGCCCGCCGAGGCACCGGCACCCGCACCGAAACCCGCACCGGCACGCGTGGAGGCAGTGGCGGCTTCCGCCGACGCGTCGCAGGGCAAGGCGTTCAGCGTGCGCACGCTCGGCCAGGGCGTACCGTTCGCCCAGCAGATCGCCCAGCAGCAGAACCAGCAGTCCGCGTCGCAGGTCCCGCCTGTCCCGCAGATCGCACAAGCCACGCAGGCCACGCAGGCCACGCAGAACCAGACGCTCGGCTCCGGGCGCCGCCGCAAGCTGGCCACCCCGCCGGAGGGGGAGCGCCCGCTGCCCGAGACAGCCGCGCGGCCGCACCCGCACCCCCAGCCCCCGCTGCCGCAGGTTGCCCAGCAACCCCACCAGCGGCTCTCCGCTCCCGCCGAGGGCCGGTCGTACGCGATAGGCGCACCGGACGAGGGCGCGGAGGGGCCCGAGCCGCTCGACGGCCCCGGCGGCGCCGTCGAGGTGTCGAACCAGCCGCAGCCCGTGCCCGTCGACGACGAGCTGCCCCCGGAGCCGCTGGACAATCCGCGTCGGTTGCTGGTCTGGCCCGCGCCGGACGTCGCCACGCAGCAGGCGCTGAGCGACCGCGGCTACCGGCCGGTGATCGTGCACTCCCGCGAGGAGGTGGACGCGCAGATCGCCGCGTTCCCCGCGGCGCTCTTCGTCGACCCGCTGACCGGGCCGATCACGCGCACCGCCCTCCAGTCGCTGCGCCAGGCGGCGGTGGCGGCCGAGGTGCCGGTGCTGCTCGCGGCAGGACTGGGGCAGGCCACGCGCGAGGCGGCGTACGGCGCCGACCCCGCCGTACTACTGAAGGCACTGGCACCGCGCGACAGCGAGCAGCACCCGTCCCGGGTGCTGCTGATCGAGGAGCACGACGACATCGCGACCGCGCTGACGGCGACGCTGGAGCGGCGCGGGATGCAGGTCGCGCGGGCCGGGGCGGACGCGGACGCGGTGACGCTGGCACAGCAGATGCGGCCGAACCTGGTGGTGATGGACCTGATGCAGGTACGCCGTCGGCGCGCCGGGATCATCGACTGGCTGCGTGCGAACGGGCAGTTGAACCGCACCCCTCTGGTCGTCTACACCTCGGCGGATCTCGACCATGCGGAGCTGCCCAAGCTCTCCTCGGGCGAGACGGTCCTGTTCCTCGCGGAACGGTCCACGAGCGCCGAGGTGCAGGGGCGGATCGTCGACCTGCTCGCGAAGATCGGTACGAACTGACCCGTCCGCGGGTGAGCGCGGGCGGACGCGGGTGAGCGAGGGGGGACGAGGCCGAACGCGCCCCACCCTCCTGCTGCCGAGCGGGCCCGGACCGGCACGGCGTCGGGGCCCCCCCGGGGGGGCGGGCGGGGCGCGCCCGGCGGCGGTCCCGCG
>NZ_JBSGZO010000525.1:0-5481 GCF_053611045.1 Streptomyces sp. NPDC054841
GTGCGCGGGCGTGTCGATCCGCGTCCTGGCACCCGGTGTGTCCGTCCTCGACCTCCCCCGGAGCTTCGCCTGGGGGCACCCCCAACGGGCTTGGTGGGTGCGGGCCGTACGCCGTACGGGCTTCAACGGCGCGCCCTGGACCGTTGTCGGTGGCGGGCCGTCGTGCTACACCAACTCCCAGCCGGTCTGCACCACTTCCCCTTCGGGAGGCTTCCGTGTCGCTGCTGCCTGCCTGGTCCCGCCGTGGCTTTCTCCTCGCCTCGGGCGCGAGCGTTCTGGCCCTGACGGCGTCACCCCGCGCCACGGCCGCCCCCGCCGACGACGAGTACGCCGCGCTGCGCCGGCGCTGGCTGGAGATCCAGCTCGGCGCCGGCTTCGACCCGGCCACCGAGCCCTACGCCACCCGGCTCGCCGAGACCGGCCAACTCGCCCGCACCTTCCGCGCGTCCATGGCCCCCGCCGACGACTCCCTCTGGCCCGGCCTCCGCTTCGACCCGCCGTCCGGCATCACCAGCAGCTACAGCCGGCTGTGGACCATGACGCAGGCCTACCGCCAGCCGGGCACCGGCCTCACCGGGGACGAGACGCTGCTCGCCGACGTCGTCCGGGGGCTCGACCACCTCTCCGCGCGGATCTACAACCCCTCCACCACCCGCTACGGCAACTGGTGGGAGTGGCAGATCGGCAGCCCCCGCCTCCTCATGGACATCGTCGCCGCCCTCCACGACAAGCTCACCGACGACCGGCGCCAGGCGGCGTGCGCCGCCGTCGACCACTTCATCCCCGACTCGATGCTGGGCTCGTACACGGGGACGAGCACCGGCGCCAACCGCGTCGACCTGTGCCGGTCCGTCGTCCTGCGCGGCATCCTCGGCACCGCACCCGCCAAGATCGAGCTCGCCCGCGACGCGCTCTCGCCCGTCTTCCCGTACGTCACCAAGGGCGACGGCCTCTACGCCGACGGGTCGTTCGTCCAGCACACCTGGGTCGCGTACTCGGGTACGTACGGACAGGTCATGCTCGACGGGCTCGGCCGGCTCTTCGCCCTGCTCGCGGACTCCGCCTGGGACGTCACCGACCCGAACCGGCAGATCATCCTCGACAGCGTCGAGAACGCCTACGCCCCGCTGATCTACAACGGGCTGATGATGGACAGCGTCAACGGCCGGGCCATCAGCCGCGGCTTTCTCGTCGGCGACGCCCGCAAGGTCATGCGCAGCGACCATTTCCACGGCCAGGGCCTGATGGCGGCGATCGCGCTGCTCGCGGGCGGCGCCTCGGACGCCGAGCGGACCCGCTGGCAGTCCCTGATCAAGGGCTGGATCGAGCGGGACACCGTCACGCCCGTCCTCACCGCCAAGCAGTTCGGCGTGGCCGATCTGGCCCGGTTGCACGCGGTCGCGGAGGCGCCCGTACCGGCCGCGCCCGAGCCCGTCGCGCACAAGCTGTTCGCCTCCATGGACCGGGCCGTGCACCGGCGCCCCGACTGGGCCGCGAACATCTCGATGGCGTCGGAGCGGATCTCGTCCTACGAGTGCGGCAACGGCGAGAACCCGCGCGGCTGGCACACCGGCGCCGGAATGCTCTACTGGTGGCCCGGCAGGGACCACGGCGACCAGTACACCGACTGGTTCTGGCCGACCGTCGACTGGTACCGGCTGCCGGGGACAACCGTGTCGACAAAGCGGCTCGCCGACAAGGAGGGCGGCGAGTGGGGCGAGCCGAAGCCCGCCGTGAAGTGGGTCGGCGGGGCGACCGACGGCGAGTACGCCGCCGTCGGCCAGCATCTCAAGGGGCTCGGCTCGACGCTGGAAGCGCGCAAGTCGTGGTTCTGCGCCGACGACGCGGTCATCTGTCTCGGGGCCGGCATCACCGGTACCGACGGCGTACCCGTCGAGACGATCGTCGACAACCGCAACCTCGGACCGGGCACGGCGGCCGCGACGGCCGCCTTCACCGTCGGCCGCCGGTCCCGCTGGGCCCACCTGGAAGGCCACGGTGGCTGGATCTTCCCCGGCGGGACCGCCTCGCTGCGTACCCTGCGCGAGGCCCGCACCGGGGCCTGGAGGGACATCAACACCACCAGCACCACCGAACGGCGGACCCGTCACTACCAGACCCTGTGGCTCGACCACGGGACCGATCCGGTGAACTCTTCCTATGTGTATGTCCTGATGCCCGGGGCCTCCCGACGGACCATCGCGGCCCGTGCCGCCGACCTCCGGTGGCTGGAGGTCCTCGACAATTCCGCCGTGTGCCAGTCCGTCGCCGTCCGCACCCTTGGCCTCACCGCCGCGAACTTCTGGCAGGCCGGTACGGTGGGTGTGCTCACCGTCACCGCTCCGGCGAGCGTGCTGGTGCGGCGGCGCAACCGGACCACTGTGATCCGCATCGCTGAACCCATGCGTTCCGGGCAGCCCCTGGAGCTGACCTGGCGCCGGCCGGTCCGCCGGGTCGTCCGTCATGATCCGTCCGTCGAGGTGCTCGCCACCGGCCGTACGCTGCGGCTTCGGGTCACTCCGGGCACGTCCGGGGCCGCACATGGCTGTGAGGTGACCACCGGTTGACGTCCTTGTTGGATACCGACAATTCGGTGCGGTCTCCAACTGGTACTTCGCCTGCACTACGGAAAGGTTCTGTCCGGGGCTGACAGCAGAACCGGCGCGAGACTGTACGGAGTCAACGGCAGGTTTTTTATAGTCGGCTCCGTAGGGTTCGTACATGACCGTTTTGGACGAGACCGCAGGCGAGCCGACAGACGCACGAGGGCGAGTGGCCGAGCTGCATGCCCTTCGTGAGCAGGCGCGGCGCGGGCCCAGCGACCGTGCGACCGAGGCGCAGCATGCCAAGGGCAAGCTGACCGCGCGTGAGCGGATCGAGCTGTTGCTGGACGCGGGGTCGTTCCGGGAGGTCGAGCAGTTGCGGCGGCACCGGGCCTCGGGGTTCGGTCTGGAGTCGAAGAAGCCGTACACCGATGGTGTGATCACGGGTTGGGGCACGGTCGAGGGCCGTACCGTCTTCGTCTACGCGCACGACTTCCGGATCTTCGGTGGTGCGCTCGGTGAGGCGCACGCCACCAAGATCCACAAGATCATGGACATGGCCATCGCCGCCGGGGCGCCGCTGGTGTCGCTCAACGACGGCGCGGGCGCCCGTATCCAGGAGGGTGTCTCCGCCCTCGCGGGCTACGGCGGCATCTTCCAGCGCAACACCAAGGCTTCCGGTGTCATCCCGCAGATCAGTGTGATGCTCGGCCCGTGTGCCGGCGGCGCTGCCTACTCCCCGGCGCTGACGGACTTCGTGTTCATGGTCCGCGAGACCTCGCAGATGTTCATCACGGGACCGGATGTCGTCAAGGCGGTGACCGGTGAGGAGATCACCCAGAACGGCCTCGGCGGCGCGGACGTGCACGCCGAGACGAGCGGTGTGGCGCACTTCGCCTACGACGACGAGGAGACCTGCATCGCGGAGGTCCGTTACCTCCTGTCGATGCTCCCCTCCAACAACCGCGAGAACCCGCCCCAGGCGCCCAGCGAGGACCCGGCGGACCGTCGCTCCGACGTGCTGCTCGACCTGGTCCCGGCGGACGGCAACCGCCCCTACGACATGCACAAGGTGATCGAGGAGATCGTCGACGACGGCGACTGTCTCGAGATCCACGAGCGCTGGGCCCGCAACATCATCTGTGCGCTGGCCCGTCTCGACGGCCAGGTGGTCGGCATCGTCGCCAACCAGCCGCAGTCGCTGGCCGGCGTCCTCGACATCGAGGCGAGCGAGAAGTCCGCACGTTTCGTTCAGATGTGCGACGCTTTCAACATCCCGATCATCACGCTGCTGGACGTGCCCGGCTTCCTTCCGGGCGTCGACCAGGAGCACGGCGGCATCATCCGCCACGGCGCGAAGCTGCTGTACGCGTACTGCAACGCGACCGTGCCGCGGATCTCGCTGATCCTGCGCAAGGCCTACGGCGGCGCCTACATCGTCATGGACTCCCAGTCCATCGGTGCCGACCTCACCTACGCCTGGCCGACGAACGAGATCGCGGTGATGGGCGCGGAGGGTGCGGCGAACGTCATCTTCCGCCGCCAGATCGCCGATGCCGAGGACCCCGAGGTCATGCGCGCCCGCATGGTCAAGGAGTACAAGGCCGAGCTCATGCATCCCTACTACGCCGCGGAGCGCGGACTGGTCGACGACGTCATCGACCCGGCCGAGACACGCGAGGTACTCATCCGCTCCCTCGCCATGCTCCGCACCAAGCACGCCGACCTGCCGTCGCGCAAGCACGGCAACCCCCCGCAGTGACTGACCAGGTCCGCTCGCACCCCCACGTATCCGACCGGTCCGAGTCGGGCCGGCGCCCTTGAACGCCCCGTGGTCCGGCCCGGACGCCGGGCAACCGTAGCCATAGAAAGGCACTGATCGCACCATGATCACACCCCCCGACGGAGTGACCCCGCCACTGCCGCCGACGGAGACCGACCGGACGCTGCACTTCGCGGGCCCCGCGACGTTCGGCCGCGTCCCGCGGCTCGATCAGGTGGAGAAGACGGACATCGCTGTCGTCGGTGTACCTTTCGACAGCGGTGTCACCTACCGGCCGGGCGCCCGCTTCGGCGGCAACGCCATCCGCGAAGCGTCCCGCACCCTGCGCCCCTACAACCCTGCGCAGGACGTCTATCCGTACCACTACAGCCAGGTCGCGGACGCAGGCGACATCAGCGCCAACCCCTTCGACCTGAACGAGGCTGTGGAGACGATCGAGGCCGCCGCCGACGATCTGCTCTCCAGCGGCGCCCGTCTGATGACCCTCGGTGGCGATCACACCATCGCCCTGCCGATGCTGCGTGCCGTGGCGAGGAAGCACGGTCCCGTCGCCGTCCTGCACTTCGACGCCCATCTGGACACCTGGGACGAGTACTTCGGGCAGCAGTACACCCACGGCATGCCCTTCCGCCGCGCCGTGGAGGAGGGCATCCTCGACACCTCCGCCCTCTCCCACGTCGGCACCCGCGGTCCCATCTACGGCAAGAACGACCTCGACGAGGACGAGAAGCTGGGCTTCGGCATCGTCACCTCGGCCGATGTGATGCGGCGTGGTGTGGACGAGGTGGCCCAGCAGTTGCGTGAGCGCGTCGGCGACCGTCCCCTCTACATTTCCATCGACATCGACGTCCTGGACCCGGCGCACGCCCCTGGCACCGGTACCCCCGAGGCCGGCGGCCTCACTTCCCGCGAGCTGCTGGAGATCCTGCGCGGACTCGCCGACTGCCACTTGGTCTCCGCCGACATCGTGGAGGTCGCTCCGGCCTACGACCACGCCCAGATCACCTCGGTCGCCGCCTCCCACGCGGCCTACGAGCTGATCACCATCATGTCCAAGCAGATTGCCCCGGTCCGCTGGAGCGCCGCGCAGTAGCCGCCGTGGCGGCGCGGTCCGTGCCGGTGCCGGGGTACCCCGGCACCGGGCCCCGCCGGGGC
>NZ_JBSGZO010000526.1:0-5464 GCF_053611045.1 Streptomyces sp. NPDC054841
GCGGAGGATCATCCTCGTACTGGACGTACTTGGATGAGTCCGACAACGCAGCGAGCGCGCGTGCCAGGCGTCGCGGGCCAGGCGGGACTTTAACCTCACAGGGCAATACACCTAGTGCCTGGGGCGCCTTAATGCCCGGAGGTCGCCTTCAGCCCCACCACCGCGACCAGGAGCAGCACGACGAAGAAGATCCGGGCGGCGGTCGCCGGCTCGTTCAGCACCAGCATGCCGACCACCGCCGCACCGGCCGCGCCGATGCCGACCCAGACGCCGTACGCCGTACCGATCGGCAGGGTCCTGGCCGCATGTGACAGCAGCAGCATGCTCGCGACGATCCCGGCACCCGTGAAGAGGCTGGGCCACAGCCGGGTGAACCCGTCGGTGAACTTCATCCCGATCGACCAGCCGACCTCGAGCAGACCGGCGACAACAAGCAGAACCCAGGCCATGACGGCACCTCCGAGACGCGGGACTTCATACGGGGTGCGTCGTCTTTGCATTGCCCGGTACGGCGCGTCTCGTCGGGTTCCTCACAAGGTAGCAAACGGCACGGAAGGGCCCGGTGACCGGAGTCACCGGGCCCTTCCCGGACCGTCGCCCAGCTGACGATCGCGACAGCTGTGGGTCCTGCTGCAGATACCGCTACAGATACTGCTACAAATACAGCCCGGTCGAGTCCTCGGCACCCTCGAAGCGGTCCGCGGCCACCGCGTGCAGATCGCGCTCCCGCATGAGGATGTACGCGACACCCCGTACCTCGACCTCGGCCCGGTCCTCCGGGTCGTACAGCACCCGGTCCCCGGGCTCGACCGTGCGGACGTTCTGCCCGACGGCGACCACCGCCGCCCAGGCCAGCCGACGGCCCACGGCCGCGGTCGCAGGAATCAGAATGCCGCCGCCAGAGCGCCGCTCCCCCTCGGGGGCATCCGACCGGACCAGTACCCGGTCGTGCAGCATCTTGATCGGCAGCTTGTCGTGCTTGTCGAGGGTGTTGTCGCTCACGACACCGAACCTACCTGCCGAAAGCCGATCCGCACGCCGCCGGGGTCACACCGGTCACGCCTTCCGCTTCCTGGCGGACAGCGCGAGCAGCCCCACGGCGCCCACGACGAGCACCGCCACCGGCACCACACGCTCCAGCCGGGGCGCGCCGTGCGGGTGCACGAACCGGGCCTTCACATCGGTCACCAGGCGGTTCGCGGCGACGCACGCCCGCCCGGCGGTCTCGTCCACTGTCGCGGCGACCTTGGCCTTCGCGTCCCCAATGATCGTCTTGGGGTGCACACGCACCCCGATCTCGTCGAGCGTCTCGGCAAGCCGCTCGCGCCGGCGGATGATGTCCGCCTCGATCTGCGCAGGGGTCCTGGCGTCCGACACCGCGCCGCCTCCGTCGTCGTATCCGGTAGTTCTTCCTCGACAGTCTGTCAGCTCGACGCCCACCGCACCCCACGGCACCCCTATTACGCTCGGTCCCGTACGCCCGTACCCCTTGAGGAGAACCGAGAATGAGCGAGCGACTCCAGCCCGGCGACACCGCCCCGGCCTTCACCCTGCCCGACGCGGACGGCAACGACGTATCGCTCGCCGACCACAAGGGCCGCAAGGTCATCGTCTACTTCTACCCGGCGGCCATGACTCCCGGCTGCACCAAGCAGGCCTGCGACTTCACCGACAACCTGGAGCTCCTGGCGGGCGCGGGCTACGACGTGATCGGCGTCTCCCCCGACAAGCCGGAGAAGCTCGCGAAGTTCCGCGAGAAGGAGGACCTCAAGGTCACGCTGGTCGGCGACCCGTCGAAGTCGGTCCTGGAGGCGTACGGCGCGTTCGGTGAGAAGAAGCTCTACGGCAAGACGGTGACGGGCGTGATCCGCTCGACGGTCGTCGTCGACGAGGAGGGCAAGGTCGAGCGGGCGCTGTACAACGTGAAGGCCACCGGCCACGTCGCCAAGATCATCAAGGACCTCGGCGTCTGACGCCGTTCGGGGAGCGGGCGCACCGTGCGGCTAGCGGTGCATCCCGTTCCACATTCCGGACGTAACTGTCCGATTTTCGGCTCGTTACTCCGTGCGAGGCTGCGAACGCGCGGCCGAAACGGAGGGGGCGCGATGCCGAAGAGCCCGTACACCCTAGAACGCCTCGCGGAAGCGGCGTGGGCGTCACGGACGCTGTCCGAGGCGCTGACGAAGCTGGGGGTCGACCCGAGGGGGGCGTCGCGGCCCTATCTCCGGGAGCGGATGAAGAAGCTGGGCATAGACACGTCGCACTTCGAGCGGGAGGGCACGCGGTGGACGAGGGAGATTCTCGAATCGGCCGTCGCGGCCTCGACGAACGTGTGCCAGGTACTCCGTCGGCTCGGCGTCGAGGTCGTCGGCGGACAGCAGACACACATCAGCCGCCGGATCAAGGCGTACGGGATCGACACCTCGCACTTCACTTCGCGGGTACGCACCGAGAACATGCGTGACAACCGGCGCCGCCGGTCGGCCGAGGAGATCCTGATCGAGGACCAGTCACCACAGGCCACGCGCACACCGAATGAGCGGCTCAAGCGGGCCATGCGGGAACTCGGCGTCAGCGAGCAGTGCGCGCTCTGCGGAATCGAACCGACATGGCAGGGGCACCCGCTCCCGCTTGAGGTTGACCACATCGACGGAAACTGGCGCAACAACCGCAGCGAGAACTTGCGGTTCCTCTGCCCCAACTGTCATTCGACGACAGACAAATACCGAGGACGCGGCAAGGGCCGACGCTGGGGAGTCTCATCATGAGCCAAGCGCCCCGATACACACGGGAACGGCTGCTCCAGGCGGCCGCGCAGTGCAAGGACATCGAGGAGGTCGTCGCCTTCTTCGGCACCCAACCGTACGGACGCCTGCATCAATATCTCTGGGGCCGATTCTCTCACTACGGCATCGACGTCGCCCACCTCGACAGACGCGGCTACCGCAGAGGCGGGCCCCGGCCGACCACCGCAGAACTCGCCGAGGCTGTGGCTGGTTCCATCTCCCTGGCCGGTACGCTGCGGCTCCTTGGCCGACCGGAGAACTCGAGCCAGAAGGCGTCCCTGAAGCGGTGGATCGCCGAGGACCACCTGTCCACAACGCATTTCTTGGGCCAAGGGCATCAGCGAGGCAGACCCAGCACCAATCCAGCGCTGAAGGCCGAGGACGTGCTGGTGAAACACGACAGCAAGCGTCGCAGAACGAAGACCGTCCATCTGCGCCGTGCCCTGTTCGAGATCGGTGTGCCTGAACAGTGCGCGAGATGCGGCACCGGGCCCGTGTGGCTCGGAAAGCCCATGACGCTCGAAATCGACCACATCAACGGCGACTGGAGCGACGACCGCGCAGAGAACCTCCGGTTGCTCTGCCCCAACTGCCATGCGATCACCACCACCTGGTGCCGGGGAGGCAAGCGTCGCCCGCGTCCGGCGGAGCAGTAAGGTAGGCGACGCACGGGCCCGTATCCCAGCTGGCCGAGAGGACGCCGGTTTAGATCCGGTGTGTCGTGGGTTCGAGTCCCACCGGGCCCACCCGACAGGGCGCGTCACCCACAGCGGTGCCGCGCCCTTCGCCGTACCGCCCCTCAGCCCAACAGCTCCCCCACCACCGGGACCAGCCCCCTGAACGCCTTCCCCCGGTGGCTGATCGCGTTCTTCTCCTCCGGGGTCAGCTGGGCGCACGTCACGTCGTAGCCCTCCGGCTGGAGGATCGGATCGTAGCCGAAGCCGTTCGTGCCGATCGGGGCGTGGCGCAGCGTGCCCCGCAGTCGGCCCTCGACGACCCGTTCCGTGCCGTCCGGGAGGGCGAGTGCCGCGGCGCAGGCGAAGTGGGCGCCGCGGTGGGGGTCGTTGACGTCGGAGAGCTGGGCCAGGAGCAGCTTGAGGTTGGCGGTGTCGTCGCCGTGGGTGCCGGACCAGCGGGCGGAGAAGATGCCGGGGGCGCCGCCGAGGACGTCGACGCAGAGGCCGGAGTCGTCGGCGACGGCCGGCAGGCCGGTGGCCCTGGCCAGGGCGTGGGCCTTGAGCAGGGCGTTCTCGGCGAAGGTGACGCCGATTTCCTTGACGTCGGGGATGTCGGGGTACGCGTCCGCGCCGACGAGGTCGTGGGGGAGACCTGCGTCGGCGAGGATCGCGCGGAGTTCGGTGATCTTCCCGGCGTTGCGGGTGGCGAGGATCAGGCGGGTCATGCGCCCAGTATCTACGGGCGCTCCATGGGCGTTACGAGGTGCAGACCTTGCCGATCTCGCCGGCCGCGTCGGTGACCGGCGTGATGTCCGGGGTGGTGTCGCCCTTCTCGACGGCCGCGCGGACGTTGGCGACGCCCTTGGTGAGGTCGTCGACGGCCTTGGACAGGTCGGCGTTGTCGGTCGTGTCCTTGAGGTTGCCGAGTTCCTTGTCGATGTCGTCGAGGGCCTCGGTCAGCTGGGTGGGGTCGTCGGCCGCGGTGCCGACGGCCTGGGAGAGCTTGTCGACGCTGGTGGCGATGGCGTCGGCGGTCTTGACGCAGTCCAGGGCCTTGTCGACGGCGCTGCACCCGATGGCCCCGAACAGGGCGGTGGCGGTGACGACGGCAATGACTATTCGGCGGCTGCGCATGGAACGGGCCCTCCCAGGGGTTGTGGACGGGCGTACGGTTCGGCCCGTACGCCCGTGTCGGTAACGACGCCGACGGCGGCGTCCTTGGTTGCTTCTTTACGCTTCGAGCGCGCGGGCGAGTGCCTCGGTCTGGAGCGCGGCGAGGTCGGCGCAGCCACCGGTGGCCAGGTCGAGCAGGGCGTTGAGCTCCTTGCGGTCGAAGGGCTCGGCCTCGGCGGTGCCCTGGACCTCGACGAAGCGGCCGTCGCCGGTGCAGACGACGTTCATGTCGGTCTCGGCGCGGACGTCCTCCTCGTAGCAGAGGTCGAGGAGCGGCGTGCCGTCGACGATGCCGACGGAGACGGCGGCGACGGTGCCGGTCAGAGGCTTGCGGCCGGCCTTGACGAGCTTCTTGGCCTGGGCCCAGGCGACGGCGTCGGCGAGGGCGACGTACGCGCCGGTGATGGCCGCGGTGCGGGTGCCGCCGTCGGCCTGGAGGACGTCGCAGTCGAGGACGATCGTGTTCTCGCCGAGGGCCTTGTAGTCGATGACGGCGCGCAGGGAGCGGCCGATGAGGCGGGAGATCTCGTGCGTGCGGCCGCCGATCTTGCCGCGTACGGATTCGCGGTCGCCGCGGGTGTTGGTGGAGCGCGGGAGCATGGAGTACTCGGCGGTGACCCAGCCTTCGCCGCTGCCCTTGCGCCAGCGCGGGACGCCTTCGGTGACGGAGGCGGTGCAGAAGACCTTGGTGTCGCCGAAGGAGATGAGGACGGAGCCCTCGGCGTGCTTGCTCCATCCGCGTTCGATGGTGACCGGGCGGAGCTGTTCGGGGGTGCGGCCGTCGATACGAGACATGTAGTGAGCCTATCCGTCCATGAGTGAGGGGCC
>NZ_JBSGZO010000527.1:0-5459 GCF_053611045.1 Streptomyces sp. NPDC054841
GGATCACCCAGCTCGCGGCGAACGCCGCGATGATCGGCGGCCGCAGCCGCTCCGGGTAGGCGCGGCCGATGACGACGTACAACGCGACGATCACCAGCCCGCCGCCCAGCCCCTGGACGGCGCGTCCGCCGATGAACTGCCACATCGTCGACGCCGACCCGGACAGCAGCAGCCCGGCGGCGAACGCCGAGATCCCGGCGGTCAGCGCCCCGAGCGGCCCGCTGCGGTCGGCCCACTGCCCGGACAGCACCATCGCGAACAGGCTGGTCGTGAAGTACGCGGAGAACGCGAACGCGTACAGCCCCACCCCGTCTAGCTCCCGTGCGGCCACCGGCATCGCCGTCCCGACGGCGGTCGCCTCGAACGCGATCAGCAGGACGACGGAGACGATGCCGATGCTGAGGGCCCGGTGGCTGCGACCGAGGACCCCGCCGTCGTCAGCGGGGTCGGCGACGCTGACGTCGAGGTGGCTCGGTTCGAGGGCTGTCATGCCCCCCAGAGTAAGGGGCGTCGCATTGGTTGGCCCCTGTCGCGGGGCGGGGCCCGGGTCGTCCCTTGGTCCTACGCCGCGGACTTACGACCACGGACAACGACCCGCGGGCCGCGACCACGACCACGGGTCACGGGCCACGTGGCACCCCGACGAGCGTGGCTACGGGCTCGGCCACGGGCCTGGTGACGGGCCACCATGAACGGCGTATGGCAGTCGTATTGCAGCCCTCGCGCCGCCCTTGAGCGGGGTCCTGGGCCGCCCCTACGGTCAATGCATCGAGGAACACACGACCGTGTGCCCGAGTGGTTGAGGGACTCGCCTGCAAAGCGGGTTACGCGGGTTCGATTCCCGCCACGGTCTCTGATGAGGCGCCCCCACCCCCGGCCGGGGGTCCGGGGGGCGCCCCCCGGGAAAACACAGCGTCGGTTCGATTCCGATCACGGTCTCCGCGGGACAGGAAACGAAGGGCCGAGCCGGACAGATCGATCCCCGGAGCCGCTTCCCGACGACGAGCACCGTCAGGACCCGGCGGACTCCAGCAGCTCCGCCACCGCGAGTGCCACATCCTCCCGGCCAGGGCGGGCCACGACCTGTACTCCTATGGGACGTCCTTCAGGCAGAGTCCCGACCGTCGCCACCGCAGCGGGAAGGCCGAGCAGCGTCACCGCACGACAGGCCGACACGATCTGCCAGCCGTCAAGTATCGTCCCCTCAACCTCGACCTCCCACGCATCGACCGGTGGCGCCGCGATGCTGGATACCGGGAGGAGCAACACGTCGGCCATCTGAGAGAGGAACTCTCCACGAAGGGCTTGCACACGTTGCCACAGCCTCTCGACATGTTTGCTGTCAACGGGTCGCACCTCGCCGAGCAGCTGTCGCACCATTGGCCCGAACTTGTCGGGTGCTGCAAGAGCTCGAATCCCGTCCTGCTGATCGGTTGCACGGAGCTCGGTGAACAGCGGGGCTGCGTGGAGCAGGGCGTCCGGCGGGCCCTCCACCACGTCTCCGACGCGACCGGCGAGAGAGCGAGCGGACTCGCCGACAGCTGCGCGGATGCTGCAATCGACCGGAACCGTGCCCTCACCGTCGCACCACGCGACCCTTACATCGGACAGGTCAGGCTTATCGACCCGCTCGCCAAGGAGAACCTCGGTGACCAGCCGGACGTCGCTGATGGTACGGGCCATCGGACCGAGAACTTGCAACTGACCCTGCACGGAACCGGGGTCGAGTTCGGGGTGTCCGTCCGGCACGCGACCCGGCAGTTGGCCATCGGCGGGCACTCTCCCCAGACCGGGCCTGAGCGACGCGATGCCGGTGCAGTGGGCAGGCCAACGAACCGACCCGCCAAAGTCCGTCCCCAAGCCAAAGGCGCTCATTCCGCACGCGATAGCGGCCGCCTCTCCTCCGCTCGACCCGCCCGGCGACAGCCGCGCCTCCGGCGCGACCGGATTGATCGTGTACCCGTGGGTCGGGTTCCACGTCTGCGTCGAAAGCGCGAACTCGGGGGTATTCGTCTTGCCCAGGCAGATGGCACCAGCGGCCCGGAGCCGAGCTACTGCCGTCGCATCGCGCTCGGCCCGCTTTCCCGCCAGCACCACGCTGCCGGCCTCGAGCGGCAAACCACCCACCGCAATGACGTCCTTCACGCTGAAAGGCACCCCGGCGAGCGGACCGACCACTTCACCTCGGGACAGGGCATCGTCAATGCCTCGAGCGGCCGCGAGCGCCTGGTCCGCAACGACAGAAGTGAAAGCATTGATCTCGGGATTCAACGCAGCCACCCGCTCAAGGTGTGCGGAGATCACTTCCGTTGCGGTGACGGCGCGGTGGCGCACCAGCTCGGCGATCTCCCGAGCTGAAAGCACGGAGGCTATGGAGACAGAGCCTTTGCCCACGTCAGAACTGGCAACCATGGCATTCCCGAAGCTCGGAGCGTAACAAGTGGAGGAACTATAAATAAGATCTCCCGCCCGAGGGGTCGGCAAGATGCGCCATAAGTAGACGTCAGAGCCAGGCAAGAATTGCTGAGTATTGATCAAGCCATTCGGACGATCTACAACACGCTCGTTCATCTCCGTACGCGGCTGTCCAGAGCCGTTCACGAGGTCCTGGCGGTCACAGGAGACGCGCTGGATTGAACGTCGGCGAACGGGCCCCCTCCCCCGCCCGCACCCACCCCAGCAGCCCCTCAGTAGGCTCCTGTTGCTCAACAGCAACAGAGGGGGATGCGCACATGGAACGACCACGCCTGAACTCACCGCGTGGTATCGGCCCGTATGCGCTCCTCACCCGTCTCGATCCTCCGGGTCCGTACGATTCGTACGTCCCCCACCGTCGCTTCATCGCACGACGCACCGACGGCGAGCGCACCGTCCTGCTCAGCGCTCCGCTCCCGGGCGCGGATCCGGCCCGCTTCGCGGTCGAGGCCGAGGCGTCGCAGCGCCTGTTCGGCCCATGGGTCTCGCCGGTGGCCGAGCTCGCACCGCCGGGAGAAGCCCCCTGGTACGCGTCCCCCTACCTGCCCGCGCTGCCCCTCCCCGTCGCACTCGCGGTCCACGGCGGGCCACTGCCGGAGCAGTCGGTGCGCGCGCTCGGCGCGGCGGTGGCCGAGACACTCGCCACCGCCCATGCCCAGGGCCTCACCCATGCCGGTGTCTCCCCCGCCGCCGTGCTCCTGACGGGCGACGGCCCCCGGCTGACCTGCTTCGGCGCGGTACGGGCCGCCGCACCGGACGGCGAGCGGCGCACCGGTCTGCCGGGACTGGAGCCCGGCAGCCTCGCCCCGGAGCAGGCGGCGGGCGGCCGCCCCCGCCCACCCGGCGACATCTACGCCCTGGGTGCGGTGCTCGCGTACGCCGCCACGGGCCACACCGTCCCCGAGCGCTCCGAACTCCCCGCAGCCCTCCGCCCCTTGGTCTCCGCCTGCCTGACCAGGGACCCGGCGAACCGCCCCACCGCGCCCGCCGTCCTCACCGAGCTGGCACCCCCCACCCCGCACGCCACCGTGCTCACGTCCGCGGGCCCGCTCCTCACCCCCGGCTGGCTCCCCGGCCGCATCGTCGCCGCCCTCGCCCGCCAGTCCGCGGAGATGCTCTCCGCCGAAATCAGGACGCCCTGACCATGGTCTCCCCGCTCACCCACGACGACCCCCAGAACCTGTCCGGGTATCTGCTGACGGCCCGCCTCGGCAGCGGCGGCATGGGCACGGTCTATCTCGCCCGGACCCCCGGCGGCCGCACTGTCGCTCTCAAGACCATGCACGCGGCCATCGCCACCGACCCCGCCGCGCGGACCCGCTTCCGCCTGGAGACCGACGCCGCCCGCATCATCGGCTCCCAGCACGGCGCCGCCGTCGTCGACGCCGACCCGCTGGCCGAAACCCCCTGGCTCGCCACGGAGTACGTTCTCGGCCCGCCCCTCGACGACGCCGTCTCGCTCTGCGGTCCCCTCCCCGAGCCCACCGTCCGCGCCCTCGGCGCCGCGCTCGCCGGAGCGCTGGGCCAGCTCCACTCCTCCGACGTCGTGCACCGCGACCTCAAGCCCTCGAACGTCATGATCGCGGCGTACGGCCCCAAGGTCATCGACTTCGGCATCGCCCGCGCGGCCGGCGACGACCGTCTGACGCGGGTGGGCGCCGCGGCGGGCACCCCCGCGTTCATGTCTCCCGAGCAGGCCACCGGCCAGGAGCACACCCCCGCCGGCGACGTCTTCGCCCTCGCCGGCGTCCTGGTGTACGCGGCCACCGGCCACGGCCCCTTCGGCGCCGGCCAGGCCGCGGACCTCCTCTATCGCGTGCGCTACGCCGACCCGGACCTGACGGACGTACCCGCGTCCCTGGCGCCCCTGCTCCTGCGCTGCCTCGCCAAGGACCCTTCGCAGCGCCCCACCACGGCGCAGCTCGCCGCCGGACTCCACGACGGGCGCGGCGAGTTCGCGGATCACCTGCCGGACACGCTCCTCGCGGAGATCGCCCGGCGGGCGACGGAGGTCTGGCAGTACGCCCCTTACCGGCTCCCGGCCCCGGACCCGGCGCCGCTCCCCGAGACCGTCCCGGACACCGGGTCGGCCGCCATGAGCCGGCGCAGGCTGCTGACCGTTTCCGGCGGATCGGCCCTCGCGCTGGCGGCCGTCGGCGCCGGTGCCTGGTCGTGGCTCCGCGGCCCCGGGGGCCAAGGAGGTGGGCCAGGCGGTGCATCCGGCGGCGGCACGGCGCTCCCTACGGGCGCACCGCCGCCGGACCCCCTTCCGACGAGTCCCGCGGTCGAGCGCCAGGCCTGGGGCAGGCGCGTCACGCGCACGAAGGGCAGCCCGGCCGTGCTCGCCCCGCTTCCGGCCGGCGACATCGTCGCGATGGCGACAGGCGACGGACTGCTCGGGCTGGCGGCACTGAGCGGTGAGCGCCGCTGGCTCGTGGGGGCGGTGAAGGACCCCCGGCACGTCCACACGGACGGTAAGCAGATCCACGTACTCCTCCCCGGCGGCGCACACGGTCATCGGCTGTCGCTCCACACCGTCGATCCCGTCGACGGCCGGACGTCCCCCGCCGCCCCGTTCTCGAAGTCCGCCGCACCCGTGCAGCAGGCCGCGCTGCTGAGGGTCGCCGACGGCACGGCCTACCTCGCCGCGGCGAGGGCGGGGAGCGCGGGGAGCTGGAGCGTCGCGGCTTTCGACGTCCGTACGGGCAGGGAGAAGTGGAGCTCGCCCCTGCGGGCGTACGACGTCGGGAGCGCCGACGACCTCATCGTCACCGCCCTTGCCGGCGGCCGGCTGGTCCTGCGCCGGCCGGCGCGGAACGGCGGCGGCCTCGACGTCAGCGCCCTGGACGTGCGGACGGGCAGACGGCTGTGGGCGACGACGGTGCCCGGGGAGAAGACCCGGGACGCCGCGCTCGCGCCGAACGGCCTCGCCGCGGACGACAAGCACGTGTACGTGGGTGCCCGCCGCCTCCAGGCGCTCAGGC
>NZ_JBSGZO010000528.1:0-5454 GCF_053611045.1 Streptomyces sp. NPDC054841
GCTCCCAGCAGGGCGGCGGACACCGCGGCGCCCTGGGCCCAGGACGACAGGCCGTACTCGGCGGTGACGAGCGGCAAGGCACCGGCGATGACGCCCGTGCCGTAGCCGAAGAGCAGCCCCCCGACGGAGGCGACGCAGACCGTCAGGGTGCGGGTGGCCGACGGTGGACTCGTCGGGGTCACCGGTCCTCCGACGCGTCGTCCGACGTGTCCACGGCGGCGCCGCCGACGGCGGCGGATGCCGCGAGCGCGCTGCCCACCCGGGCCGTGCGCCGGGACTCGGTGAGCGACATCGGGGCGGGCGCTCCCTCGCGCACGGCTCGCGCGAAGGCTTCGACCTGGCGCTGGTAGTGGTTGGCCGCCGGGACGGTCTCCTCGCGGACGCGGTCTTCGGTGAGGACGGTGATGACCCCGTCCTCACCGTCCATGGCCCAGGCGTTGCGCACCATGAGGGTGCCGCGGGTCCCCTGGAGTTCGTAGGCGGCGCGGGGGCCGTAGTCGATGCTGTAGTCGACGACCGCGGAGCGCCCCTGCCCGAAGTCCATCGTCGCGACCGCGCTGGAGTCCACGGTGAGGCCGGGACGGCTGCTGAAGCGGGCGCTCACTTGGCGGGGAGCTTCCCCGAAGAACAGCAGCGGGACGTCGACGGCGTAGCAGCCGACGTCCCAGGTGGCTCCGCCGCCCAGGGCGGGGTCCAGCCGGATGTTGCCGCTGCCGCTCTCGATGCGGAACGCGAAGGAAGCCCGTACGAGCCGTAGTTCGCCGATCTCGTCGGAGGCGAGGATCTCGGCGGCGCGCAGCTGCTGGGGGTGGAAGCGGTACATGAACGCCTCCATGACGGTGCGCGACGCCGCCTCGGCCGCCTTCTCGACGCGTGCGCAGCCGTCCTCGTCCATCGCCATGGGCTTCTCGACCAGGACGTGCTTGCCGGCCGCCAGGGCCCGCAGCGTCCAGTCGACGTGTTCGGTGTTGGGCAGCGGTATGTAGACGGCGTCGATGGCGGGGTCCGCGAGGAGCGTCGCGTAGTCCGGGTGGGCGGTGGCGCCGAAGGCACGGCCGAGCTCCGCTGCGGCGGCCGCCCGTTCGGGGCGGCTGGCGACGGCCGTCAGCGCGCAGCCGGGTGTCGCGGCGATGGCCGGCATCAGGTGGGTGGCGATGTAGGAGGTGGCGCCCAGGACACCCCAGCGCAGGGTGCTGTTCCGCTCGTCGTGTGCCGTCATGCGTGGTCCTGCCTCATGCGTCGTCCTCCTGGATGAACCGGACCGCGCGTTCGGCGACGGCGGCCACGGCTGCGTGGATGTTGCCGGTGATCATGTTCGGGATGACGGAGGCGTCGGCCACTCGCAGGCCGCTCGTGCCCCGCACCCGCAGCCTCGGGTCGACGACCGAGCCGACATCCCCGTCGAGGCCGATCCGACAGGTGCCGACCGGGTGGAACTGGGTTTGGGCGTTGGCCCGCACGAACGCCTCCAGTTCGCGGCGGGTGGCCGTCGCGCTGAGGGGTGCGCGACCGTTGGTCAGGCTCGCGAGCGGGTCGGTGGCGGCGATGTCGCGGGCGATGCGCACCCCCTCCACCAGGACGTCGAGGTCGGTGGGGTGGGTGAGGTAGGCGGGGTCGATCAGGGGATGCTCGTCGGGGTCGGCGGAGGCCAGGGTGAGCCTGCCGCGGCTGAAGGGGCGGGTGACGCCCGGACCGATGGTGAAGCCGTGGCCGAGGCGGGCCGCGTTGTTGAGGTCCTTCATCGGAGCGAAGGACAGCTGCACCTCGGGCGCGTCCGACGCGCTGTCGAGGCATACGAAGCCCCCGGCCTCGCCGAGGTTGGAGGAGTCGGCGACGGGGTGGCCCTCGGTGGTGTCGTAGGCGAGCGAAACCTGCACGTGGTCATGGAGGTTGGAGCCGACGCCGGGCAGGTCGACGGCCACGGGAATGCCCAGCGCCACCAGGTCGGCAGCCGGGCCGATGCCGCTGAGCAGCAGCAGCTGCGGGGCGGCGACGGCTCCCGCGCACACCACGACCTCGGTGGTGCAGCGGACTGAGGTCACCGTGCCGCCGTGCCGGAGCCTTACGCCCGTCACGCGGCCGGCCTCCAGCAGGAGGCCGTGGACGGCCGCGTCCGTCACGAGGGTGAGGTTGGGGCGTTCGAGAGCGGGCCCCAGATGGGTGCGGGCGGTGTTGCCGCGGTGGGCAGGCGCGCCGGGGGCGGCGGTGCGGGTGGTGCGGTAGAGGCCCACGCCCTCCTGCCGGCCCGCGTTGAAATCCGGGTTGCCCGGCAGCCCGTACTTCTGCGCGGCTTCGACGAACGCGGCGGCGAACGGATGGGGTTCGGTGTTCTCCGCCACGGGAAGGCTGCCGTACGGCGCCGCGTGGGCGGGGCCTTCCAGACGTTCCAGGTACGGTACGAGGTGGCGCGCGTTCCAGGTGTCGCCGCCCCAGCGCTGCCACGCGTCGAAGTCGGAGGCGGCGCCCCGGATGTGCACCATGGCGTTGATGGCGCCGGATCCGCCCACGACCCGGCCGCGGGGCCAGGCGAGACGTCTGCCGTCGAGGGCGGCCTGCGGCACGGTGCGGTAGCCCCAGTCCAGCTCGCCGCCGAGCAGCGACGGCCAGGAGGCGGGCCGGGCGATGCGCGCGTCGGTGTCCGGCGGTCCGGCTTCCAGGAGCAGGACCCGCCGACGGGGGTCCTCGCTCAGCCGGGCGGCGACGACGCTGCCGGCCGCGCCCGCGCCGACCACGACGTAGTCGTAGGTGGTGAAGCTTTCCATGGGTGTGTCCTTCGCTCCACTGAACAGGGGTGGGGGGGGGGGGTGTCGGGGCGTCAGGTCGCGAGGAATCCGCCGTCGACGCCGATGACTTGCCCGTTGACGTACGAGGAGGCGGAGGAGAACAGCCACAGCGCCACGGCGGACACCTGGCGCGGGGTGCCGATCTCCCCGGACGGGATCAGGCCGCGCCAGGTCGTCGCCCCGCCGACGGCCGCCTCGGAGGCGGCCAGCATGTCGGACTCGATGGGGCCCGGGGCGACGGCGTTGACACGGATGCCCTCGTGGGCGTGCTCGATCGCCGCCACGCGGGTCAGGGCCACCGCGGCGTGCTTGGAGGCGACGTAGCCGCCGATGCCGGGGAAGACGGTGCGGATGCCGTGCACCGATGTGTTGTTGACGATGCTGCCGCTGCCTTGGGCGGACATGAGCCGCAGTTCCTCCCGCATGCACAGCCACAGCCCCCGGGTGTTGACGGCGAAGGCGTGGTCGAAGTCCTCGGGCGACAGGTCCGCGAGGCGTCCGTCGCCGGGAACACCGGCGTTGTTGAAGGCGTAGTCGACCCTGCCGTACAGCTCGACGGCCCGTGCGAACAGGTCGTGGACCTGGCCGGGGCGGGTGACGTCGCAGCGGACGAAGTGCGCCTCGCCTCCCCGCGTCCTGATCTCGCGCTCGGCCTCGGCGCCGCGCTCCTCGCTCCGGGCTGCGATGACGACGCGCAGTCCGGCCTCGGCGAACGCGACGGCGGACGCCCTGCCGATGCCCGCGCTGCCGCCGGTGACGACCACGACCGCCTTCTCCCGCAGGTCACGGCCATCGGTGCCGTTGCTCATCGGTCGGCCCCGACGCACTGCCCGGGTCGGCCGGCGTCCGTGCCCAGCAGGCGGCCCATGCCCGCGCAGGCCTGCTCGATCTCGTTGTCTGTCACGTCGTTGAGGAAGCACACCTCGCCGATCGCGGTGAGGATCGGCAGGTTCTGCATGCCGTCGCGGTGCAGCACGGTATCCGCGAGGCCCTCCAGGACCAGCTCCACGTCGCAGAAGAGCGGGTGCGAGGGTTCGAGCCCCATGCGCCGTGCCACGGCGACGATGCGCTCGAACTGGCCGTCGTCGATCAGGCCCCGGCCGGCGGCGATGAGCGCGGAGAAGACGCAGTCCATGGCCACGGCTTCGCCGTGCAGCAGCTCGGGGAGGGCCCGCATCTCCACCAGGGGCGAGAACGAGTGTCCGTAGTCGACGGACCGCTTGAGGTCCTTCTCCCACAGATTGGGCTGGAGCTCCTCGGCCATTCCCGCGATGGCCCGGCCGATGACCTCGTCGGCCACGGTTCCCGCCAGGCCCTCGCTGCCGGGCTCCGGGTCCTGGAAGCGCGTCCCGATCAGCTCCGCGCCGTACTCCTCCAGGAGCTCGAACAGGCGCAGGTCCTTGATCAGGGCCATCTTGAAGATCTCGCCCATGCCGTTGCGCAGCTGCCGGCCGGGGACGGTGGCGAGGAAGGAGCGGTCGATCAGCGTCCTCGGGGGAGGGGTGTAGGCACCGAGACGGTTGCGGTACCCGCCGTAGTTGATGCCCGACTTGGCGGCCACACTGACGTCGACCTGGCCAAGGAGGGTGGTGGGCACCCGGACGAACGGGATGCCGCGCCGGTAGAGGCTCGCGGCGAGCCCCACGACATCGGCCACGACGCCGCCGCCGATGACGATCGGCGGGGAGCTGAGGCGGTTGGTGCCGACCTCATTGAGCTTGTTGACCACTTCCAGGACGCGCTCGATGGACTTGTTCTCCTCCGAGCCGGGAAGCGTCAAATAGTCGACCCCTGCTTCATTCTCCGAGAAGTAGGAACGAATTTCAGTGCCGTACAACTCGTCAACGGAATGGTCGAGGACGACGAGTCGCGTGCCCGCACCGCGACCGCCACCGGGAATGGTGAGGAGGTCGGGGTTCTCCGGATTCAGCAGACCATGGGATTCGACTATCTCGTACTCGACGGGTAATTCCGTCTGGATCTTCCAACTCTGCTGACGCGTGGCGCCGTTCATGGTGGTTCTCCCCCTCGCTGACACAGCGTTCGGTTTGTTGCACCATGAAACATACAGCGAGGTCAGAGCGGAGCAAATCGAGAATCCTGTGTAGTATGGCGTGCTTTGTCCCGCGCTCTGACGGGCGAGATGGTTCGGCTCTGTTGCTCTCGGCCCCTCTCTGATCGACCGTGGCGCCGACCCGCGCGGTGACCTGAAAGGCACCCCTCCTCGGCTCGCCGGGCCCGGAATTCGCTTGGGGCGGAGTGCCCGCCCTCGGCGCCGCAGGCCGAAACAATTCGGTTGGCACTGCTTCCGGCGAGGGTGAAACCCCGGCAAGCGACTGGAGTTCGTATACGGTTTGACTAACGCTCATGTGGCATATCTCACCGTCAAATCCACCGTTGCTTCCCAGGGTTTGAGACACGCAGGTTCCGTCGAATCGGGCGGGCCGGATGGATAACCGCCGGTAACATCGCGGACGTCACCTGGCAGCCCGGCCGTCGACGGTTGCCCCGCCACTGACCAGCGAGGCATCACGCGTCCGCAGGGCCTGGCACCGTTGTCCACCAGCGAGGCCCCGTGCCGTGTCCGATCGCCCGGTGTGCGAACGCAGTCATTGGCGTCGGCGCCCGGTGGGGCCTGGTAGACGCCTCCATTTGACGTAGGCGCCGCCGT
>NZ_JBSGZO010000529.1:0-5434 GCF_053611045.1 Streptomyces sp. NPDC054841
CTCCCGGTGACCAGGAGCGGGGGCGGCCGGCGTGCAGGTCTACGACGCAGGGCCTGCCAGCGACTCGACCGGCTTCGTCAGCGGAGTGCCCGATCCGTCGCGGCGGGGATCGATCTCCGGAAGCTCCGACGGGCTGCCGTTCTTCTGCGCCGCGTGGGCGGGGGCCGCCCCCGCCCAGGCCAGCACCAGCAGGTCCTCGCCCTTGAGGAACCGCTGGCAGCGCACACCACCGGTAGCCCGGCCCTTGCGCGGGTACTGGTCGAAAGGCGTGAGCTTGGCCGACGTCACCGAGTCGTCCAGTGCCCCCGTCGAGCCCGCGGCCGTGAAGACCACGGCGTCCGCCGCCGGGTCGACCGCGGTGAACGAGATCACCTCGGCGCCCTCGGCCAGCTTGATGCCCGCCATACCGCCTGCCGGGCGGCCCTGCGGCCGGACCTGCGACGCCTGGAAGCGCAGCAGTTGGGCGTCCGAGGTGATGAAGACCAGGTCCTCCTCGCCCGTGCGCAGCTCGACGCCGCCCACGATCCGGTCACCCTCCTTGAGGCCGATGACCTCCAGCTCGTCCTTGTTGGCCGGATAGTCCGGCACGACCCGCTTGACCACACCCTGGAGCGTGCCCAGCGCCAGGCCGGGCGAGGCCTCGTCGAGGGTGGTCAGGCAGATCACCGTCTCGTCCGCCTCCAGGGACAGGAACTCGGAGAGCTGCGCCCCACCCGACAGGTTCGGCGCCGAAGCGGTGTCCGGAAGCTGGGGGAGATCGATCACCGAGAGCCGCAGCAGCCGGCCCGCCGAGGTCACCACGCCCACGTCACCGCGCGCCGTCGCGGGCACCGCGGAGACGATCACGTCGTGCTTGGCGCGCTTGCCGCCGTCGCCCGGCAGCGGCTCCCCGGTGACCGTACGGGCCAGCAGCCCCGTCGAGGAGAGCAGCACCCGGCATGGGTCGTCCGCCACCTCCAGCGGCACGGACGTCACCGCCGCACCCGCGGACTCCAGCAGCACCGTGCGCCGCTCGGTGCCGAACTTCTTGGCCACCGCGGCCAGTTCGGAGGAGACGAGCTTGCGCAGCTCCGCGTCCGACTCCAGGATCCGGGTCAGCTCCGCGATCTCCGCGTTGAGCCGGTCGCGCTCGCTCTCCAGCTCGATCCGGTCGAACTTGGTGAGCCGCCGAAGCGGCGTGTCCAGGATGTACTGCGTCTGGACCTCGCTGAGCGAGAAGTGCGCGATGAGCCGCTCCTTGGCCTGCGCCGAATTGTCGCTGGAGCGGATGAGACGGATGACCTCGTCGATGTCGAGCAGGGCGACGAGCAGGCCCTCGACCAGATGCAGCCGGTCGCTCTTCTTCCCGCGCCGGAACTCGCTGCGGCGCCGGACGACGTCGAAGCGGTGGTCGAGGTAGACCTCCAGCAGCTCCTTGAGGCCCAGCGTCAGCGGCTGGCCGTCGACCAGCGCCACATTGTTGATACCGAAGGACTCCTCCATCGGCGTCAGCTTGTAGAGCTGCTCCAGCACGGCCTCGGGGACGAAACCGTTCTTGATCTCGATGACCAGGCGCAGTCCGTGCGCACGGTCCGTGAGGTCCTTGACGTCCGCGATGCCCTGCAGCTTCTTCGAGCCGACCAGGTCCTTGATCTTCGCGATCACCTTCTCCGGGCCGACGGTGAAGGGCAGTTCGGTGACGACAAGGCCCTTGCGGCGCGCCGTCACGTCCTCCACGGTCGCCGTCGCGCGGATCTTGAAGGTGCCGCGGCCCGATTCGTACGCGTCCTTGATCCCGGACAGACCGACGATCCGGCCGCCGGTCGGCAGGTCCGGGCCCGGGACGTAACGCATCAGCGTCTCGAGATCCGCGCCCGGGTGCTTGATCAGATGGCGCGCGGCGGCGATGACCTCGCCCAGATTGTGCGGCGGCATGTTCGTCGCCATGCCGACCGCGATGCCGGAGGCGCCGTTGACCAGGAGATTCGGGTAGGCCGCGGGCAGCGCGACGGGCTCCCGCTCCTGCCCGTCGTAGTTCGGCGAGAAATCGACCGTGTCCTCGTCGATCGACTCGGTCATCAGACTCGTCGCGTCGGCCATCCGGCACTCCGTGTACCGCATGGCGGCCGGAGGGTCGTCGTTGCCCAGCGATCCGAAGTTGCCGTGGCCGTCGACCAGCGGCAGGCGCATGGAGAAGGGCTGGGCCATGCGCACCAGCGCGTCGTAGATCGACGCGTCACCGTGCGGGTGGAGCTTGCCCATGACCTCGCCGACGACACGGGCACACTTCACATAGCCCCGGTCGGGGCGCAGCCCCATCTCGTTCATCTGGTACACGATCCGGCGGTGCACCGGCTTCATGCCGTCCCGGGCGTCCGGCAGGGCACGGGAATAGATCACCGAGTACGCGTACTCGAGGAAGGAGCCCTGCATTTCGTCCACGACGTCGATGTCGAGGATCTTCTCCTCGAAGTCGTCGGGCGGCGGCGTCTTCGTGCTGCGGCGGGCCATCGCTGCTGCGGCTCCTTCACCAACATGATGTACGGGATCTGACGCGGACCATTGTGGACCGTCCCGCTGACAACGCCGACCGCGACCCGGAACAGAGGGCCGACCGCGACCCGGAACAGAGGGCGGAAGCACCGGGAACTTCGCCAGGTGTCAGCACGCTTGCATACAGTGGCAGGACATCCTGCAACGCGATCGAAGGGACGACATGCCCATGGGTCACACGGCCACAGCTGAGGCCGGCTCCGGCGGCCTGACAGCGACCGAGCACCGCCTGGCCAACGGCCTTCGCGTGGTGCTCTCCGAGGACCACCTGACCCCGGTCGCCGCGGTCTGCCTCTGGTACGACGTCGGCTCGCGCCACGAGGTCAAGGGGCGCACGGGTCTGGCTCACCTCTTCGAGCACCTGATGTTCCAGGGCTCCGCGCAGGTGCCGGGCAACGGCCACTTCGAGCTGGTGCAGGGAGCGGGCGGCTCGCTCAACGGCACCACCAGTTTCGAGCGCACCAACTACTTCGAGACCATGCCCGCCCACCAGCTGGAGCTCGCGCTCTGGCTGGAGGCCGACCGCATGGGCTCGCTGCTCGCCGCGCTGGACGACGAGTCCATGGAGAACCAGCGGGACGTCGTCAAGAACGAGCGCCGCCAGCGCTACGACAACGTTCCGTACGGCACGGCCTTCGAGAAGCTCACCGCGCTCGCCTACCCGGAGGGCCACCCGTACCACCACACCCCGATCGGCTCGATGGCCGACCTGGACGCGGCGACGCTGGAGGACGCGCGGAACTTCTTCCGTACGTACTACGCGCCGAACAACGCGGTGCTCTCGGTCGTCGGCGACATCGACCCGGCGCGGACCCTCGCCTGGATCGAGAAGTACTTCGGCTCCATCCCCCTGCACGACGGCAAGCAGCCGCCGCGCGACGGCACGCTGCCCGAGATCATCGGGGAGCAGCTGCGCGAGGAGATCCGCGAGGACGTCCCGGCCCGGGCCCTGATGGCCGCCTACCGGCTGCCCCACGACGGCACGCGCGCGTGCGACGCCGCCGACGTGGCGCTCACCGTGCTCGGCGGAGGCGAGTCGTCCCGGCTCCACAACCGTCTGGTGCGCCACGACCGGACGGCCGTCGCGGCCGGCTTCGGTCTGCTGCGCCTCGCGGGGGCGCCCTCGCTCGGCTGGCTGGACGTGAAGACGTCCGCCGGCGTCGAGGTGCCGGACATCGAGGCCGCTGTCGACGACGAGCTGGCCAGGTTCGCCGCCGAGGGCCCCACTGCCGAGGAGATGGAGCGCGCGCAGGCCCAGCTGGAGCGCGAGTGGCTGGACCGTCTCGGCACGGTCGCGGGCCGCGCCGACGAACTGTGCCGGTACGCCGTGCTCTTCGGCGACCCCCAGCTGGCGCTCAGCGCCGTCCAGCGCGTCCTCGACATCACCGCCGAGGAGGTGCAGGCGGTCGCCAAGGCCCAGCTGCGCCCGGACAACAGGGCGGTGCTCGTGTACGAGCCCGTCCAAGCAGCTGACGCCACCGAGGACAACGACGACGCAGAGGGAGCGGACCAGTGACCGACGCTGCCGTGACCATGGACTTCCATCCGCAGCCGCAGCCCGGCGAGGCCAAGCCGTGGACCTTCCCCGCTCCCGACCGCGGCACGCTCGACAACGGTCTGACCGTTCTGCGCTGCCACCGCCCCGGCCAGCAGGTCATCGCGGTCGAGATCTTCCTCGACGCCCCCCTGGACGCCGAGCCGGAGGGTCTGGACGGCGTCGCGACGATCATGGCGCGGGCGCTCTCGGAGGGCACCGACAAGCACACGGCGGAGGAGTTCGCCGCGGAGCTGGAGCGGTGCGGCGCCACGCTCGACTCGCACGCCGACCACCCGGGCGTCCGGGTCTCCCTCGAGGTGCCGGTCTCCCGGCTCCTCAAGGCCCTCGGCCTGCTCGCCGAGGCGCTGCGCGCACCGCTCTTCGCCGACAGCGAGGTCGAGCGGCTCGTACGCAACCGGCTGGACGAGATCCCGCACGAGACGGCGAACCCGAGCCGCCGCGCTGCCAAGGAGCTCTCGAAGGAGCTCTTCCCGGCCTCCTCCCGGATGTCGCGGCCCCGCCAGGGCATCGAGGAGACCGTCGAGCGGATCGACTCCGCCGCCGTCCGCGCCTTCTACGAGGCGCACGTCCGGCCCGCCGCGGCCACCGCCGTGATCGTCGGTGACCTCTCCGGTGTCGATCTGGACGCCGTGCTCGCGGACACGATCGGCGACTGGACCGGTGACGCGGCCGAGAGCCGTCCGGTGCCGCCGATCACCGCCGACGACACGGGCCGCGTCGTCATCGTCGACCGCCCCGGCGCCGTCCAGACGCAGCTGCTGATCGGCCGGATCGGTCCGGACCGTCACGACCAGGTCTGGGCGGCCCAGGTCCTCGGCACGTACTGCCTGGGCGGCACCCTCACCTCGCGCCTGGACCGCGTCCTGCGCGAGGAGAAGGGATACACGTACGGAGTGCGTGCCTTCGGCCAGGTGCTGCGCTCCGGGGCCCCCACGTCCCCGGGAGGGGCCACGGGCGCCGCGATGCTCGCCATCAGCGGCTCCGTCGACACCCCGCACACCGGCCCGGCGCTGGACGACCTCTGGAAGGTGCTGCGCACCCTCGCGGCGGAGGGACTGACGGACGCGGAGCGCGATGTCGCCGTACAGAACCTGGTGGGCGTCGCCCCGCTGAAGTACGAGACGGCGGGATCCGTCGCGGGCACGCTCGCCGACCAGGTCGAGCAGCACCTCCCGGACGACTTCCAGACGCAGTTGTACGCGCGCCTGGCCGAGACCGGCACGGTCGAGGCGACGGCCGCGGCCGTGAGCGCATTCCCGGTGGACCGGCTCGTCACGGTCCTCGTCGGGGACGCCGCCGAGATCGAGGAGCCCGTCAAGGCTCTCGGGATCGGTGAAGTGACCG
>NZ_JBSGZO010000530.1:0-5400 GCF_053611045.1 Streptomyces sp. NPDC054841
CCCCACGGGGGTCCGGGCCCTTCCTGGCGTCATGTTGGCATCATGCTGCACCGCGTGACGTTCCGCGGTCCGGGCGCGAGGGGACGGCGACGGTGACGGAGCCGCGGAGAGCCGCACGGGGGAAGGCTCCGAAAGCACAGTCATGCGCAAAGTCGTAGTTCAGCGGCCTCTACCGTCTCTACACCGCACGTTCACGACGAAAGCGGTCGGGTCTCTTCCGCTGTCAGCACCTTGCCAGCGCAGGTCCCTGCCCGCATTTTCGCTGGTGAGCGCGGTGGCACCCAGGCAAGAATTCATTCACCGGACGGCAGGGGAGCCGGCCGGAAAGTGGAAGTGAAGCGGATTACAACCGCCTAGGGGGCACTAGTTCCATGCGAATGAACCTGCTGCGTACCATCGCCGTCACGGTCGGCTTCATTGCCGCGGGCATATACGGGGTGTCGGCCGGGGAGGCCGCCGTCGCGGGCGACCCGATCTGGGACGCCGTCTCGATGGACGCCGCTCAGGCCGACCCGATCTGGGATTCGATTCCGGACATTCTTTCGGAGGACCCGATCTGGGACTCTCGTCCGACCGGTGCGCCTTTCGACCCGATCTGGGACTGATCGCTCCCCGGTTCGCGCATTGCGAGATGGCTGAAAAGGGCCCGCCCCGGCTGGGGCGGGCCCTTCGTGTGTCGCGGGTTCGCACATCTGATCGTTGCCATCCGTGATCGAACTGCACATAATGCCCCAACGGATTTCTGTGCAGTGGTGGGGTGCACAGTGGGGGCAAGGGGGGCGCATCATGCTGGAACCGCTGGGACTGGGGGCCCATGCGGCGGAGGTCTACCGCGCAATGTTGCAGTGGCCGGATTCCGGCGTGGACGATCTGGTGAGCATTCTGGACTGGCCGGCCGAGCGGGTCCGTTCCGCACTTGACGAGTGCGCGAGGCTCTCACTCATCAAACCGTCGTGGGAGGAGCCGGGCAGATTCCGGGCGGTGAGTCCCGAGGTCGGGCTCCAGGCGCTGCTGGTACGCCGTGAAGGTGAAGTCCTGGAGAACCAGCGAAGAATTTCGGAGTCCAGAGTCGAAGTGGCTCGGTTCATCGATGAGTACGATGCGGCGCAGCAAAAGCTGCGCCGTTTCGTTGTGGAACGGCTGGACGGAATTGACGACATCCGTTCCCGTATCGAGGAATTCACTCAGGACTGCAAGTCCGAACTGCTCACCTTCGCGTCCGGAGGACGGCAGTCCGAAAGCAGCCGCCGGGCGAGCCGGCCCTTGTGCGAAGCACTCGCGGCACGTGGCGTGGTCATGCGCAGCGTCTATCTGGACAGCGTGTACAACGACCCCGGTTCGGTGGACCATCTGCGCTGGCTGGTCCGCCACGGCGACCAGGTGCGTACCACCGCGTCACTGCCCTCCCGGATGCTGGTCTTCGACCGCACCCACGCCGTGCTGCCGATCGACCCCGACGCCTCGGCCGCCGGAGCCCTCGTCCTGCGCGGCCAGGGCCTGATCGCCAGCCTCAGCGCACTCTTCGAGCGGGTGTGGGAAAGCGCCATCCCGTTCAGCGGCGGCCGGCCGCAGCCGCGTGAGTCGGGGTCCGAGGAGCTCTCCGCACAGGAACAGGCCGTGCTCAGACTGCTGGGCGAGGGCCTCACCGACGAGGTCGTGGCGCGCAAGCTGGGTGTCTCGGTGCGCACCGGCCGCCGTATCACCGCCGAACTCATGGGGCGGCTCGGTGCCCGCAGCCGCTTCCAGGCGGGCATGCGGGCGGCCCAACTCGGCTGGGTGGCCGGATCCGAGACCGTATAGGCCGGATATAGCCAGCGGATCCAATCTCGACCCAACGAACGGATGGCGGAGTCACCGGACTCCGGATACCGATCCCTCTTGGAGTCGAGATGACCAACGTGGACCTGACGACCGCCCTTGACGCTGCCCGCAAGCAGGAGATCAAGGAGATCGTCTGCGACATTCTCGAGATCGACGAGGACGAGGTCACCGAGACCAGCCTCTTCAAGGAGGAGCACGACGCGGACTCGCTCCGCGCCATCGAGATCCTCGCCGCGCTGGAGCGCACCCAGAACGTGACCATCGACCAGGCCGAACTGAGCCGGATGGTCAACCTGGAGGGCGTGTACGCCGTGGTCGCCGAAGCCGCCAAGAACTGACCAGTCGTTCCGACCGTCGGATGGGTGAGCTTCGATGAACACAGACGTGCCAGGTCAGAGCGGGGCCCCGGACCCGCGCCCCGGCGACAGCGGCCGCCGGGTGGTGATCACCGGGCTCGGGGTGGTGACCAGCATCGGCATCGGTGTCGAGGCCTTCACCGCCGGACTCCGGGAAGGACGCGGCGGCGTCAAGCCGATCACCGCGTTCGACACGACCGGATTCGCCCACGCCAACGGCTGCGAGGTCACCGACTTCGAGCCGGAGCGCTGGATCCTGCGTCAGGACCCGGAAGACCTGGGCCGCGCGAGCCAGTTCTCGGTGGCGGCGGCCCGGATGGCGGTCGGGGACGCCGGTCTCACCGTCGAGGACGTGCGGGCCCGCCGTTCCCTGGTGTCCGTGGGCACCACGGACGGCGAATCCCGCGATCTCGACCAGCTGGTCGCCGCCGGGCTGGAGGACGGACCCGGGCAGTACGACCCCACCGTCGCCCGGCGCATCCCGGCCGGCCGGCTCTCCGCGGGCATCGTCCGCGAACTGGGGCTGGAGGACGTCGAGGCCGTGACCATCCCGACCGCCTGCGCGGCCGGCAACTACGCGGTCGGGTACGGCTACGACGCCCTGCGCAGCGGTGATGTCGACATCGCCCTGTGCGGTGGCGCGGACGCCCTGTGCCGCAAGACCTTCACCGGTTTCTACCGGCTCGGCACCATCGCTCCCGAGGTGTGCCGGCCCTTCGACAAGGACCGCGAGGGCATCCTCACCGGCGAGGGCGCCGGCATCCTGCTCATGGAGAGCCTGGACTCGGCGCTCGCCCGCGGCGCGCGGATCTATGCGGAAGTGCTCGGCTACGGGCTCGCCTGCGACGCCCTGCACCCGGTCGCCCCGGACCGCGACAGCATCGCCCGCACCATCCGCATCGCCCACCGCAATGCAGGAATCACCCCGGACCAGGTCGACTTCGTCTCCGCGCACGGCACCGGCACCAAGGCCAACGACATCACCGAGGCGGGCGCCATCCGCCAGGTGTTCGGCGAGGACGCCATGCCACGCACGGTCTCCATCAAGTCGATGATCGGCCACAGCATGGGGGCGGCCAGCGCGGTCGCCGCCGCGGCCTGCGCGCTCGCCATCACCGAGGGGTTCATCCCGCCGACCGTCAACCACCGGGAGACCGACCCGGAGTGCGGGGTCGACTGCGTGCCCAACGAGGCGGTGGCGGCGGACCTCGACATCGTGCAGAACAACGCACTGGCCTTCGGCGGCAACAACGCCGTCCTGATCCTCGGCAGATACCGGAGCGCGGCATGAACGGCGTGAACGGGATCACGGGTAAGGGGAGTACGGGCAGCAAGGGGAGCACTGGGAGCACTGGGAGTGCCGGGAGTACCGGGAGCACGGACGGGACACGCGGCACGGGCTGGATCGTGACCGGCATGGGCGCCGTCGCCAGCATCGGCGACAGCGTCGAGGAGATCTTCACCTCCCTCACCGAAGGCCGTAGCGGACTGGCCGAGCTGCGCGGCTACGACCGCAGCAAGTTCCGGGCGAGTGTCGCGTACGAGATCGACGACCGCCCCGCGCCCGGCACGGACGTACCGCTCCGCGCCACCCGCTGGCTGGAACGGGCTGTCGCGGCCGCCGCCGCCGACGCCGGCCTCGGCGACGACCTGTCCGCGGTACCGGTGCTGATCGGTACCACCCTGCGCGAACTGCGTTCCGTGGAGCTCTCCTGGCGCGACCAGATCCCCTTCGACGCCCGCGATCTGCACTTCGGGACCATGCTCAGGCGCCGCTTCGGCGCCGCGGACACGCACACCGTCGCCAACGCCTGCTCGGCCTCCCTCTACGCCCTCGCGCTCGGTACGGACCTGCTCGACCTCGGCGTCGCCGACACCGTCGTCGTCGCCGGCGTCGACACCATCACCGAGAGCACCTACGGACTCCTGGACCGCTGCTACCCCGAGGCGCCCGACCGCGTCAGGCCCTTCGACCGGGCACGCCGCGGCATGCTCCAGGGGGAGGGCGCCGTCGCCGTCGTGCTGCGCCGGGAGAGCGACGGGCTGGGACCGGCGGCCCGGGTGCACGCCCGGGTGCGCGGTGTCGCCGTCAACTGCGATGCCCACCATCCATCGGCGCCCGAGGCGAAGAACATCGCCGCGGCCGTCCACGAGGCGCACCGGCGGGCCGGCGTACAGCCCGCCGACATCGACCTGGTCATGCTGCACGGCACCGGTACGCCGCTGAACGACGAGGCCGAATCGGCCGCGCTGGGTGCGGTGTTCGCGGGGCTGGACCCGTCCCCGTACATGACCGCGATCAAGTCGATGACCGGGCACACTGCGGGAGCCTCGGGACTGCACAGTCTGGTCGCCGCGGTGGACGCGATGCGCACGGGGACCGTGCCGCCGACCGTGTACCTCGACGATCCCGTCGACGCGGTCGCCGGATTCCGGCTCGTACGAGGCGAGGCCGAGCGTCCCTCCGCACCGCTGCGGCTGGCCCAGATCGATTCCTTCGGCTTCGGCGGGCTCAACGCCGTCGCCGTGGTCGAGCGATACGAGGACACCGGCGCCGACCGTGGCGTCGCCGATTCCGGAGGAGGCACACCCCGGTGACCGCCGCAGATTCGGCCCACGCCGTCGTCGTCACCGGACTCGGTGTCGCCGTCCGCGGCCTGGAGCGCCCCGCGGACCTGCTGGGCCCGCTGCCCGCCGGCCGGGCCGCCGCACCCGACCCCGTGTCCCGGCTCACCGGGCGGGGCCTGCGCTACAAGGACCGGGCCACCAAGCTCGCGATGGTCGCGGCCCGCGACGCGCTGGAGGAGTCAGGACTGGTGGACACGGCCGGGGAACCGACCGTTCCGGGGGCCGGCGTCGGTGTCGTCGTCAGCACCAACTACGGCAACGCGGACACGGTCTGCGACACCGTACGGACCATCGCCGACCACACGTACCTGGGCACCAGCCCGATGCTGCTGCCCGCCACGTCCAGCAATGTCACCGCGTCCTGGGTCGCCATCACCCATGGACTGCGCGGAGCCAACCTGACCCTGTGCAACGGACCCACCTCCGGGCTGGACGCCGTCCACTGGGCCCGGCTGCTCATCGCGGCGGGCCGGGTCGAACGGGTCCTCGTCGTGGGGGTCGAGCCGGACAACCCCGCCGTACGGCACATCACGGGTTTCGCCGAAGCGGCCGCGGAGGCGGCTGCGGAAGCGGCCGGGGACTGCGGTGCCCCGGG
>NZ_JBSGZO010000531.1:0-5398 GCF_053611045.1 Streptomyces sp. NPDC054841
GGCTCGGCCGGGGCACCCGTTACTCGTCACGCGTTACTCGTCGCTCGGTACCTGCTCAGGAGCCGACCGTCACTGTGAAGCGCCGCGGATTCCCGTCGTGCGCCGCGCCCGATACGTCGGGCTGACCGTCGGGGCGGACGTCGTCGTAAGGGAACGCGTAACCGATCGGCGTGTTCGCATGGACCACGCGCGCGAAATGGTTGGTCACCGGGCCGCGGTAGTAGTCGGCGGAGGTGAGGCCGTTCGGCTGGTCCGGGTGCGTCAGCATGATGCTGCGGTTGAACCCGGCGGCGAGGCGGGCCAGCAGGCCCTTCTTGTCGTCCGCGTCGCCCGGGTTGTTGGCGAAGGGCCCGTGGTTGCAGGTGAAGATGTCCTTCGAGGTGGGCCTGGTGAAGGTGTGGCCACCGGTGAAGGTGAGGGTTTCGCCGCTGACCCGCCCGGTGCGCACACCGCGCCCGCCCTGGAGATCGATCCGCAGGTCGGTGGTGCGGTACTTCTGCCAGACCTGGTCGATGTAGCTGTCGAAGTGGTTCCGGAAGGGCATCTCGGCCGGCCGGTCGAAGTACGGCGCCATCAGGTTCTGGGGCGAGATCACCCGGAGCACACCGCCACCGGGGCCGCGGATCACCAGCTTGTCCCAGGGCTGCCCGTCCGTGCCGGCCTGTGCGGCGAGGCCGTCGGCGATGCGCTGGAGCGCGCCGGACGGCAGCGGGGCGACGGTGTGCGTCGCGTCGCCGGTGAGCGTGATGCCAATGGGCAGAGCGGTCAGCAGGTCGACGTAGCTGATGTTGGCGAACAGCTGCTGCGGGTCGAAGGTGAACTCGCAGAACGACCAGGTACGGCCGTAGTTGGGGTCGGTGGGCGTCGCGAAGGCCGGCTCCACCAGCGCGGGTCCGGGGTTCAGGAAGAAGTCCAGCTTGTCGTCGCGTACGAAGTAGACGCGGGCGCCGAACATCTGAGGAAGCGTCAGAACAACCGGCCCGGAACCGGCGGGCCGCAGCGGAATCGCGCAGTCGACCGGGAGCGGGGTCTGCGGCGCGGACGGGGACTCGGGGCGGTACACGCCGCCGTCCGGGCGCAGCAGGATCCATCGGCCGGTGCTCTGCTCGTGGCCGGTGACATAGGCGTGCACCGTGCCCGGCAAGGAGCGGTTCTCCAGGGCGAGTTCACAGGTGGGGGGAGCTGCTGAGGCGTGGCTGCCGAGCGGCAGTGCCATGGCGGAGGCGGCTGCCGCGGCGGCGGTGCCGGTGAGGAAGAGGCGTCGTGAGATCACGAGAGCACTCCCGGGGTGGGGGGATGTGGGGGTGCGCTCCACTCTCGTAGCGCGAGCAGAAGGCGTCAATACTTGTGACTGAGAGCGCTCTCAGGATCTCTCCGCGTTCAGAAGTCGGCCTCACGGGCGCCGACTTGGACTTACGGAACGGGGTTGTTGGACTGGCCGTGCCGCTCCCGTACGACTTCGTTGACGGTGCCGACGCGCCCCGGCTACCCAGTCCCCATGTCGCTCACCACAAGACCCCGCAGCCGCACCGCGTGCGTGGTCGCCGCCGCCACGGCCGTCGTCGTATCGCTGGCGGGCCCCGCCTACGCGGCCGGGCCCGCGCCCGCCGCCCCGGACGTCGCCGCACCCGCCGCCCCGGGAGCCGCCGCCGTCCTCACCTCCGGACAGCTCGCCGTCGCCGTCGCCGACGACTTCCCGCGCGTCCTCTCGTACACCGACCGCGCCACCGGTGCCCGCCTGCTCGGCAGTACGAGCCCTGTCACGGAGGTCACCCTCAACGGCACCGCGCACCCCGTGAAGGCGAAAGCCGCACCCGTCGTCCAGGGCGCGAGCGCCGCGTACACGCTGACCTTCCCCGGTCTCCCGGGTGTCGAGATCGACGCGACGCTCTCGGTGTCCGGCCGCGCCACCACGTTCAAGGTGACGGCGGTACGGGACACCGAGACGTTCCGGGTCGGGACCATCGACATCCCCGGGCACGACCTGGTCTCGGTCGGGAGCACGGAGGCCGGAGCCGCGACCGCGTTCACCCGGCTCGATCCCGACTCGACGAAGACCGCCGATGTCTTCGCCCAGGTCACCGACGCGACCCCGGCCGGGACGCCGGTCGGAGCCTCGTACGCCCTGGTCAACACGGGCTCCCTCGCCGCGGCCGTCGAGTCGAACTCCAGCTACGACAAGCCCTCCGGTGCCACCGGTGGCGACGACGCCCGCTTCTGGCACCAGGCCCGCAAGGCGGACGACGGGTCCGTACGGGTCGGGGTGTGGTCGGGGCAGTGGACGTACCGGGGAGCCGGCGCGCCGCAGCCCGAGAGCGGGGCGAACCTGCCCTGGGCCAAGGTCGTCGTCACCCCCGACGCCAACGCCGACGGGAGAACGGACTGGCAGGACGGCGCCCTCGCCTTCCGCACGATCGGGGTGAAGGCGCCCGGCAGCGACGAGACCCCCGACCGGGTCGTCACCCACATTCCGTTCAACTTCGCCAGCCAGGCATCCCACCCCTTCCTGCGCACCCTCGACGACGTCAAGCGGATCTCGCTCGCGACCGACGGGCTCGGGCAGCTGGCGGTGCTCAAGGGGTACGGCTCCGAGGGGCACGACTCCGCCCACCCCGACTACGGCGGCAACTACAACAAGCGCGCCGGCGGGCTCCAGGACCTCAACAAGCTGCTGAAGGCGGGAAAGGAGTGGGGCGCCACCTTCGGCGTGCACGTCAACGCCACCGAGTCGTACCCGGAGGCCAAGAACTTCAGCGAGACCCTCGTCGACAAGACCAAGCCCGGCTGGAACTGGCTCAACCAGAGCTACTACATCGACCAGCGGCGCGACATCAACAGCGGTGATCTCGCCCGCAGATTCCAGCAGCTGCGCGACGAGACCGACCGCAATCTGAGCTTCCTGTACATCGACGTCTACTACTCGCACGGCTGGATCGCCGACAGGACCGTGCAGGCCGTGCAGCGACAGGGCTGGAACGTCGGTACCGAATGGTCCGACAAGTTCGAGCGCGCCTCGCTCTGGTCGCACTGGGCCAATGACCTGGACTACGGCGGCGCCACCAACAAGGGACTCAACTCCCAGATCATCCGGTTCATCCGGAACGGCGAGAAGGACATCTGGAACAACCACCCGGTGCTCGGCCAGACCGCCCTGGAGGACTTCGAGGGCTGGACCGGCGAGACCGACTGGAACGCCTTCTACACGAACATCTGGCAGCGGAACCTGCCCGCGAAGTTCCTGCAGCAGGAGAAGATCACCCGCTGGAACGGAAACGAGATCGCGTTCACCGGCGGGCTGCGCGGAACGGTCGAGGACGGCCGCCGTACGTTCTACGACGACGGACGCAAGGTCCTCGACGGTGACCGTTATCTGCTGCCGTGGGACGGCGGGAAGAAGCTGTACCACTACAACAAGACCGGTGGCAGCAGCAGCTGGGCCGTTCCCGGCACGAGCGCGTACACCGTGTACAGGCTCACCGACAACGGCCGGGTGAGGACCGGGACCGTACGGCCCGTCGACGGGAAGATCACCCTCAACGCGGACGCCGGGCAGCCGTACGTCCTCTACCCGGACCGCGCACCCGCGTCGCAGGACCCGCGGTGGGGCGAGGGCGGCAAGGTCAAGGACCCCGGCTTCAACGACGCACGGCTCGGGTCCTGGACGAAGACCGGCACGGTCGCGCGCGACACCGACGACCGGGGGAGGAGCAGCGCCGAGCTGACCGGCACCGCCGCGGCCTCGCTCGCGCAGCGGATCACCGGCCTCACGGCGGGCAAGCGGTACACCGCCTCCGCATGGATCGAGGTCGAGCCGGGGGCCTCGCGCCGTACGGTCCTCTCCGCCGGCGGACGGTCCGTCACCGTCGAACGCTCCACCGCCAGGAACCAGGTCGCGGCCTCCGACTGGCACTCCACCTCCTTCCAGCGCGCCAAGGTGAACTTCACGGCCCCGGCCGGCGGTGCGGTGACCCTCCGGATCGACGCCGCGCAGGGACCGTCGGCCGCGGTACGGGTCGATGACGTACGGCTGGTGGAGAACGCGCCCGCGGTCAAGGACGGCACGGTCGTGTACGAGGACTTCGAAGCCGTCGACCAGGGCTGGGGACCGTTCCTCAAGGGCGACGCGGGGGGTGTGACGGACCCGCGCACCCATGTGAGCCAGTTGCACGCGCCGTACACGCAGGCCGGGTGGAACGGCAAGCTCATCGACGACGTGCTCGGCGGGGCGGAGTCCCTGAAGGCGCACGACGAGAACAGCGGGCTGGTGTACCGGACCGCACCGTGGACCGTGCCGATGAAGGACGGGCACAGCTACCGGGTCGAGTACGACTACCAGTCGAGCCACGTGGGTGCGTACGAGTGGGTCACGGGCTACGACCGGAGCACCGGCGGTTCGGTGGAGACGCGCCGCACCCCGCTCGGCGCCCAGCGGACCACCGGGCACTTCACCGAGACCGTCACGGCGGGCTGCGGGGACACCTGGACCGGGCTGCGGAAGCGTGCCGACGCTCCGGAAGGGGCGGACTTCGTGCTCGACGGCTTCACCGTGACCGACCTCGGGCAGGCCCCTGCCGCGTCCGCATGCGGGACGCTCAGCGTGGCCGCGGCCGCCGAGACGCTGGAACCGGGGCGTGGGAACGAGGTCAAGGCCGTCTTCACGAACGACGAGGCGACGGCCGCGACCGGGGTGTCCGTGAGCCTGGCGCTGCCCCAGGGATGGACGGCGGAGCCCGCGGGCCCTGTCGCCTTCGAGTCGGTCGCGCCGGGGGACAAGGCCACCGCCACCTGGCAGGTGACGCCGCCCGTGGCCGCCGAGTACAAGGCGTACGAGATCGGCGCGTCGGCCACGTACACCGTCGCCGGCGGGAGCCGCACGCTCGGCGCGAGGACGAGCGTACGGACCCTGCCGCCGCCGCCCACCGCGGACGCGTGGGCGAGCGATCTGGACTGGACGTCCGCCGAGAACGGCTGGGGTCCGGTCGAGCGTGACCTCTCCAACGGTGAGACGGGCACCGGCGACGGCAGCCCGATGAAGATCGGGGGAGTGGCGTACGCGAAGGGCCTCGGGACACACGCCCCGGCGAAGGTCCGCTACTACCTGGGCGGCCGGTGCACCTCGTTCACCGCGGAGGTGGGTGTCGACGACGTCCAGACGTCGCGCGGCAGCGTGCAGTTCGCCGTCGCGGCGGACGGCGCGGAGAAGGTGAAGTCGCCGGTGCTGCGGGCGACGGACGCGGCGTGGCAGCTGACCGCGGACCTCACCGGCGCCCAGTACGTCGATCTGACCGTCACCGACGGCGGCGACGGGAACGGCAACGACCATGCGGACTGGGGCAACGCGCGGTTCCACTGCGGAGGCTGACGGCCGGCCGGGGTGCGAAGGGTGCCGCCGGCACCC
>NZ_JBSGZO010000532.1:0-5376 GCF_053611045.1 Streptomyces sp. NPDC054841
GCCTCTCCCCTACCGATGACCTGCGGCTCAGCCTTCCTGGGACGTGCCGCTGCGGGCGGAAGCCAGAACCTGCTGGATGGTGTCCGCCTCCGCTGCGCTCTTGTCCGGACGGTGGCGCACCACGCGCGCGAAGCGCAGAGCCACACCGGCCGGGTAGCGCGAGGAGCGCTGAAGGCCGTCGTAGGCGATCTCGACGACGAGTTCCGGCCGTACGCGTACGACGAAACCGTCGTCGCCCACCGCAAGTTCCCGCAGATGCTCTGTCTGCCAGCGCAGCATCGCGTCCGTGAGCCCCTTGAAGGTCTTGCCGAGCATGACGAAGGTACCGTCGGGCGCGCGTGCGCCGAGGTGCAGGTTGGAAAGGAGCCCGGTACGGCGGCCGTGACCCCATTCGACGGCCAGGACGACGAGGTCCAGGGTGTGGACGGGTTTCACCTTGAGCCATGAGCGACCTCGGCGGCCGGCGCTGTAGGGCGCGTCCAGGGCCTTGACCATGACGCCCTCGTGGCCGCGGTCGAGGGCCGCGGCGAGGAAGTCCTCGGCCTCGCGCAGCTGCGGTGCGGAGCCGGGGTCCTCGATGACAACGCGACGTACCCTCATGGGCTCGGGGACCAGGCGCGCCAGGGCCGCGTGCCGCTCCCGGCCGGTCAGGCCGAGCAGGTCGGCGCCGTCGTCGGCCAGGATGTCGAAGAAGACGGGTGACAGGGGCAGCGCGGCGGTTGCCGCGGCCACATCGGTACGGGAGCCCACGCGTGAGGCGATGTCCTGGAAGGGCAGGGGCCGGCCGGCCGGGTCGAGCGCGATCACTTCGCCGTCCAGGATGAACAGGTCCCCCGGCAGTTCCCGCACCGAGGCCACGACGTCGGGCAGCCGTCCGGTGATGTCGTCGAGGGAGCGCGTGTGGATTCGCACGTCACCGCCGGACCGATGGACCTGGATGCGAATGCCGTCCAGTTTCTCCTCGACACAGCAGGAGCCGAGCGACTGGACCGCTTCGACGACCGATGGCGCGCTACCGGCCAGCATCGGCTGGACCGGTCGGCCCACTCGCAGCCGGAAGGACGCGAGCACATCCGGGCCCTCGGCAAGGAGGGTTTCCGCCACGCGGGGCAGGGACCCGTCCAGCATCACCGCGCGCCGGACGTCGCCGGCCGGGGCGCCCGCCGCCTTGGCGACGGCCTCCAGAGCGATGGCGTCCAAGGCGCCCTGGCGCACCTCACCGGTCAGCAGCCGGAACAGGAACTCCTGCTCGGGTGCGGTCGCCGCACCCATGAGCTCTCCGATCAGACGCTTGCGTTCGGCCTGCGCGCCGGCTCCGGCGACCTGGGCGAGTGCGGTGAACGCCGCGTCTGCCTCGCCGACGGTCAGGCCCGGCCGGTCGGCAGGCTGCGCCCGGTCCTTGAGGACGCTCCAGCCGACGCCCAGCCGTCCCTGCGGGAGCCGTCCGGCGAGATAGGAGATGACGAGCGCAGCCTCCTGGGGCCGGGCGTCCTCGAACAGGGAGGCCAGGGCTGCGATCTTGCGGGTACGGGACGGCTCGGCAGCGACCTGCCGTGACACGTCCGCGAGGCGGGCCAGCAGCATGCCGCCCATCGTGCCCGGCCCCGCCCCGGCGCGCATGCCATGGCCGGGGTCGGGCGGGTGCCCGAGCGGGCAGACAGAGCCGAGCGGGCAGAAGCCGAGCGGGCCGCGCTCATGCGGTAGTGCCGAACAGCCGGTCGAGGTGGTGATCGAGCAGGCGCAAGGCCTCCTCGGGGGTGTGGACGTGCAACAGGGTGTATGCGGTCAGGCCGTCGACCAGGCTGATGAGGATCATCGCCTCGGCGTCGGGGTCGCACCCGGCGGGCAACTGCCGGCCTTCGGCGGCCCGGCGCAGCAGTCCGGCGAGGAACTCGCGGAGCCTGGGGATGCCCTCCTGGGCCTCGGTGCGCAGCCGGTCGTCGTGGACCGCACGGGCGAAGTAGGCCGCTGCCACAAGCTGACCGACACGGCTGTGTTCGTCCAACGGCAGCATTCCGGCGAGGCATTCGCGCAGCACGAAGCGGGGCGGGGGCTCCTCGGCCAGATTGGTCGCGGCCTTCTCGATGCGGTCCCTGATGCGCTGGTCGGCGAGCTGGTTGATCTGCCGCAGGGCGAAGACGAGCATCTCGTCCTTGGAGCGGAAGTAGTGCTGGAGCCTGCCGAGCGAGATACCGGCCTCGGCGGCGACGTCACGCAGGCTGACTCCGTCGAGGCCGCGCGTGCTCGCGATGCGCCAGAGCGCCGCAGTGATCTCCAGACGTCTCTCTTCATGATCCACCTTCTTGGGCACGGCGGGCCTCACTCCCTTTTACAAGTCACTTGTACCGTTGTAACGTATCGCCATCCAATACAGCTGACTTGCAAACGGGGAACTCCTTGATGCCCACGCCTACTGCCCCGCTCCTGCGACCACCCCGATGCCGGGTCGATCCCCGCGCCCGACGCTGGTGGACCGTGCAGGCACTCCTCTCGGTCAGCGGGCCGATGCTGCTCGCCGCGATAGCGCTGGCGACGCTCTCCACGCTCTTCTTCGCCGGGGCGCTGCCGTGGCTGGGCCCGCTGCTGCTCGCCACACTCGTCGCGCCCGCGCTGGTGTATGCGACCGTCATGCCGCGCAGGCGCTGCGCGGTGCACGGCTGGGAACTGGGCACGTACTCGGTGTACGCGGCCAGGGGCTGGCTGTGGCAGCAGCGCCGGATCGCCCCGCTGTCCCGGGTGCAGACCGTCGACACCGTGCGCGGTCCGGTCCAGCGGCGGTACGGACTCGCCACCCTCACCGTCACCACGGCCTCGACCGCGGGGGACATCAGGATCTCCGGGCTGTCGGAGTCCGACGCCGAGGACCTGTCGCGGCGTATCGCCGAGGCTGCCCAGGCCGTTCGGGGGGAGGCCGCATGACCGCCCTCGCCGCATCCCCGGACACCGCGCGGTCCACGCCCTGGTGCCGGCCCGATGCCCGCACCCTGCTGGTGCAGTGCGGCTGGTTGGCGGCGCCACTCGGCTCGGCCGTGCTCACCGCCCTCGCCACCGGCGGGCGGATCGGTCCCGGCGGGTGGATCACACTCGCCGCAATTGCGGCCGCGTTCGCGGTTGTCAGCACCTGCGGAGTCATCCGCTGGAGCCGCACGCACTACCGCGTCGGCGCCGACTCGCTCTTCCTGCGCAGCGGAGTGTTCAGCAAGCAGCTGCGCACAGTGCCGCTGAACCGCATCCGCAGCGTCGATCTGACCGCCACGCCGCTGCACCGGGTGCTCGGTCTCACGGTCGTCCGCGCGGGCACCACCACCTCGCACGGGGGTCGAGGTGAGGTCGCCCTGAACGCCGTGTCCCGGAGCGAGGCGCTGCGGCTGCGGACGGTTCTTCTCGCACACGCCGACGCCGACGCGGCCTCCGGGGATCCGGTCCTCGCACGGATCGACTGGCGCTGGCTGCGGTATGCCCCGCTCACCTTCTGGGTCATCGGCGGGGTCGGGGTCGCGGCGGGGACGGTCTACCGCGTCCTGGACGCCGTGGGCGTGGAACTGTGGCGCGTGGGGTTCGTCCAGAGGGCCTTCGCCGAGTTCGGCAACAGCGTGCTCTGGCTGACCGTCCCCGCTGCACTGCTGGCCGTCGTCGCCGTCGGCTCGCTCGGCGCGCTCGCGCTCTACACCGAAAACTGGTGGGATCTGCGCACCGAGTGGCGCGACGACCGCACCCTGGCCGTACGGCGTGGACTGCTCACGACCCGCTCGGTCACCATCGAACGCGCCCGGCTGCGCGGGGTGATGCTGCGGGAACCTCTCCTGCTCCGGGCCGCGGGCGGGGCGAGTGTGCACGCCGTCGCGGGCGGCCTCGGCAACCGCGAGGAGACCAGGAGCCGCAGCGCGCTCCTGCCACCCGCTCCCCGTACACAGGCTCTGCGGGTCGCCGCGGGAACACTGCGCGAGCCACGGCCCCCGTTCGAGGGAGTCGATTTCGCCCCGCACCCGCGCCCGGCGCTCCGCCGTCGGCTGAGACGCGGACTGCTGCTGTTCGTACTGCCCATCACGGCCGCACTGGCGCTGCTGGGTGCTCTCCTCACCCCCGTCCTGTTGCACTGTGCCTGGGTGTTCGCCCTCATCGCCACGCCGGTTGTGTGGCTGCTGGCGCGGGACGCCTATCGCAGCCTCGGGCACGCGCTGCGCGACCGCCATCTGCTGGTGCGCTCCGGCACGTTCAGCAGGGACACCGTGGCGCTGGAGCGGGACGCGATCGCCGCATGGACCTTCACCTCCTCGCCGTTCGCCCGGCGGAACGGTCTGGTCACCGTCACCGCGGCGGTTGCGGCGGGTGAGCACGGCTACCGCATCCCGGATCTTGCGGCACAGTCCGCGCCCGGATTCGCCGCGGCAGCGGCGCCCGGAATCGTCGACGAATTCCTTCACGTCGCCTGAACACCTCCCTTCATTCAGTCAACTCCCCTAATCTGCAGTCGATTTGATCCACTCCCGACAGCAGGCAGGGGACCATGAGGAAGCTCTCGCGTACGGCTGTGCCCGCGGTCGCCGCCGCGATGCTGGGTGTCGCGCTCGCACCGGGGCAGGCGCCGGCGGCAGAACCCGGCATTGCGGCGGACGGACCGGCCTATTCGTCCACCACCTGGGTCGGCGTCCACAACGCGTACGAGAAATCGAAGTACCCGTACTTCGCGGTACGGCCGGGGGCCCGCCGCCCTGGACGCTCTGCTGACGGCCCGGCTCGGTGAGGCGCTGTACCGCCCGGCCGACCTGGCGGCCGGTCAGCCCGATCTCGACACCGCCGTACGAACCCAGGGCTGGCCCGCGCGCTCCGACCTGGCCGGGAAGTTCGTGGTCGAACTCATCCCGGGCACGGTCGAGGAGGGCAACCCGCTGGACACCCTGTGGACCGATCGTGAGTACGCCACGCACCTGCGCACCCTCGCAGCGGCGGGGCGGCTGCGGGACGCCGCCGCGTTCCCCGCGGTGCACGGCGCGCAGGCCGGCGACCCGCGCAGCCGCTACGCCGACGCCTCCCTTCGCCCCTGGTTCGTCCTCTTCGACGGCGACGCCCCCACGTACGCCGGCGGCTCGATCGACACCGCCTGGTACGACCGGAACCACTACCTCGTCGTCATGACCGACGCCGCCAACGTGCCGCCTGCGATCGACGGCACCAACCCCACCGAGGCGCAGGCGCGCGACCGGGTCGGCCTGCTGGCCGGCCGGCATGCGAGCGTGGTCTCCGCCGACTGGTACCCGCTGGCCGCCGTCCTGGGCAACGTGGTCCCCCGGGGGACGGCGAGCGCGACGGGCCGGTAGGGCCGCCGACCTGGCGTCAGCCGGTGCGCGACGGCGACGGCCTGCGCAGTCGCAGTCG
>NZ_JBSGZO010000533.1:0-5369 GCF_053611045.1 Streptomyces sp. NPDC054841
GTCGTGCGGGGCACGGCCGTGAACCAGGATGGTGCCAGCAACGGCCTGACCGCGCCGAACGGCCCGTCCCAGCAGCGCGTCATCCGGCAAGCGCTCGCTAATGGTGGCCTTTCGACCAACGGCGTTGACCTCGTCGAAGCCCACGGGACGGGTACGCGTCTGGGTGACCCGATCGAGGCGCAGGCGCTGCTGGCCACTTACGGCCAGGACCGCGACGAAAGCGCCCCGCTGTGGCTGGGCTCCGTGAAGTCCAACATCGGCCACACGCAGGCGGCGGCTGGTGTTGCGGGTGTGATCAAGATGGTGCTGGCGATGCGGCACGGTGTGCTGCCCAGGACGCTGCATGTGGATGAGCCGTCGTCGCAGGTGGACTGGACTGCGGGTGCGGTGTCGCTGTTGACGGAGGAGCGTGACTGGCCGGAGGTTGAGGGTCGTCCGCGTCGGGCGGCGGTCTCCTCGTTCGGTATCAGCGGGACGAACGCGCACGTGGTGCTGGAGCAGGCGCCGGCCGATGAAACTGACGGCGAGGAGTCCATCGCCGCTGTCGCTCCCGGGGTGACGGTGCCGTGGGTGGTCTCCGCCCGGAGTGAGGCGGGTCTGCGATCTCAGGCGGAGCGGCTGGTGTCGTTCCTTGGGGAGCGGTCGGAGTGGTCGCCGGTTGATGTGGGCTACTCGTTGGCGGTCACCCGTGCCCACTTCGAGCACAGGGCCGTGGTGTGTGGTGCGGACCGAGGTGAGTTGCTGGACGCGCTGCATGGGGTTGCCGAGGGTGAGGCGGCTTCGGGTGTGGTCCGGGACGAGGCCTCGAGCGGTCGTTCGGCGTTCCTGTTCACGGGGCAGGGGAGTCAGCGGGCCGGGATGGGCCGGGAGCTGTATGCGTCCTTCCCCGTCTTCGCGGCTGCCTTCGATGAGGTGTGCGCGCACATCGACCGGCACCTGGACCGCCCGCTCAAGGAGCTGGTGTTCTCGGATGCGCCTGGGGATGCCGGGCTGTTGGATGAGACCGGTTACACGCAGGTGGCGTTGTTTGCGCTTGAGGTGGCGTTGTTCCGTCTGGTGGAGTCCTGGGGTGTTGCACCGGACTTTGTGATCGGTCATTCGGTTGGTGAGATCGCTGCTGCGCATGTGGCGGGGGTGTTCTCGCTGGAGGATGCTGCGGCTTTGGTTGCGGCGCGTGGTCGGTTGATGCAGGCGTTGCCGGGTGGTGGGGCGATGGCTGCTGTCGAGGCGACGGAGGCGGAGGTTGCCGGGTGGCTGGCCGGCCGTGAGGGCCAGGTGTCGATCGCGGCGGTCAACGGTCCGGCCTCGGTGGTGGTCTCCGGTGATGAGGCGGTGGTGGATGAGGCGGTTGCGTTCTGGCAGGAGCAGGGTCGCCGCACGCGGCGTCTGCGAGTGAGTCATGCGTTCCACTCGCCTCACATGGACGCGATGCTGGAGGAGTTCCGCAAGGTTGCCGAGGGCATCACGTACGCGGTGCCGCGTGTTGCGGTGGTGTCGAATGTGACGGGCAAGCTGGCCGAGGAGCTGGAGCTGTGCTCGGCGGATTACTGGGTGCGTCATGTGCGTGGTGCGGTCCGGTTCGCGGACGGCATGGCGTATCTGGACGGCCAGAACGTCACCCGTTATCTGGAGCTGGGTCCGGACGGAATTCTCTCGGGTATGGGGCAGGGCTGCCTGCCCGAGGACTCCGAGGCTGTTTTCGCTGCTGTCCTGCGCAAGGATCGTCCCGAGCCCGACACGTTCACCACCGCTGTCGGCACCCTCCACGCCCACGGCGCGGACGTGGACTGGGACGGTGTGTTCGCCGGACGTGGGGGTCGCCTCATGGACCTGCCGACGTACGCCTTCCAGCACCAGCACTACTGGCTGGACGCGCCCTCCTCCGTCGGAGACGTCGCATCGGTTGGGCAACGGGCCACCGGGCACCCGCTGTTGGGTGCGACGGTTTGGCTGCCGGACTCGGACGGTCTGCTGCTGACGGGGCGGCTGTCGCTCCAGTCGCATCCGTGGCTGGCCGACCATGCCGTGATGGGGTCGGTGCTGTTGCCGGGGACGGCGATGGTGGAGCTGGCCATCCAGGCCGGAGACCAGGTCGGCTGCTCCACGCTCGAAGACCTCACCCTCCAGGCACCCTTGGTGATTCCGGAAAGCGGTGGAGTGGCGCTGCAGGTCACCGTGGAAGCGCTGGACGAGTCGGGGCGCCGTCAGGTGGCCGTCTACTCGCAGCCGGCTGATGCGGAACCGGGTGAGGCGTGGACGCGGCACGCTGTCGGGACGGTGGCGGGCGTGGTTGCGGAGACCGAGCCCGTCGGGTTGTCGGTGTGGCCGCCGCAGGGTGCTGAACCGGTGGATGTGGAGCCTGAGGCCTTCTACGAGGCATTCGCGGCGACTGGGCTGTCCTACGGCCCGGTCTTCCAGGGTGTGCGGGCGGCTTGGCGGCTGGGTGATGAGGTCTTTGCCGAGGTGACGTTGCCCGAGGAGACCGGTACGGACGGGTTCGGTCTGCATCCGGCGCTGCTGGATGCGGCGCTGCACGCTGCCGCGTTCGGTGACTTCGTTTCGGGCACGTCTGGCGCCGGCGATGGGGCGCGACTGCCGTTCGCGTGGAGCGGGGTGAACCTCCATGCCACCGGTGCGTCCACGTTGCGGGTGCGGATGGCGCCGGGGGCTGGCGGGGACACGGTCGCCCTCACGGTTGCGGATGGTGTGGGTGTGCCTGTTGCGGAGGTTGAGTCGGTGGTCTTCCGGCGGGTGTCGGAGGAGTTGTTGGCGGTTGGTCGGGGTGGTGTGGGTGATGCGTTGTTCGGGGTGGAGTGGGTTGAGGTGTCGGGGGTTGCGGCGGTTGGGGGTGTGGGTTCGTACGCGGTTGTCGGTGATGACTTGTCGGGGCTGGCTGAGGTGCCGGAGGTGGTGTTTGTCGAGCTGCCTTCGCCGGTGGATGGCGAGTTGGTTGCGGATGCGGTGCGTGCTGGTGTTGAGCGGGTTCTTGGGTTGGTGCAGGAGTGGCTTGCTGGTGAGCGGTTTGCTGATTCGCGTCTGGTGTTTGTGACGCGGGGTGCGGTTGCGGCTGGGTCTGGTGAGGGTGTGCGGGGTCTGGCGCATGCTCCTGTGTGGGGGTTGGTGCGTTCGGCGCAGTCGGAGAATCCGGACCGGTTCGGGCTGGTGGATCTGGGGCCGGATGACGCGCTGGATGCGGCGGTGGTGTGGCCGCTGCTGACCGGGGCGGGCGTCGACAGCGAGCCGGAGCTTGCGGTGCGTGGTGGTGTGGTGCGTGTGCCGCGTCTGGTGCGTGCCCGGGCCGCCGAGGATGAGGGCTCGCGTTTCGGTTCGGGCACGGTGTTGGTGACTGGTGGTACGGGTGGTCTGGGGTCGCTTGTGGCCCGGCATCTGGTGGCCGAGCATGGTGTGCGGAGTCTGCTGCTGACCAGCCGCCGTGGTGCCCGCGCCGAGGGTGCCGACGCGCTGGTGGCCGACCTTGCCTCCCTCGGTGCCGAGGCCGAGATCGTCGCCTGTGATGCTGCTGACCGTGAGGCGCTGGCTGCGGTGCTGGAGGGCATTCCGGCCGATCGCCCGCTGACCGGTGTCGTGCACACGGCCGGCGTCCTGGACGACGGCACCATTCCCTCTCTCACCCCCGAGCGTCTGGATGTGGTGCTGCGTCCGAAGGTGGATGCGGCGTGGAATCTGCACGAACTGACGCAGGGCATGGATCTGTCGGCGTTCGTGCTGTTCTCGTCGGCGGCCGGGGTGATGGGGAACGCGGGGCAGGGCAACTACGCGGCTGGGAACACGTTCCTGGATGCCCTGGCGCAGTTCCGGCGGGCGCAGGAGCTTCCTGGGGTGTCTCTTGCGTGGGGTGCGTGGGCGCAGTCGGGCGGCATGGCGGGCCAGCTCAGCAAGGCTGACCAGGAGCGGCTGGTCCGTGCGGGTGCTGTGGGCCTTGCTGATGCGGAGGGCATGGCACTGCTTGACGTGGGTGCTGCTGCTTCGGAGGCTTTGTTGCTTCCGATGCGTCTCGATCTGGCTGGGGTGCGTGCGCAGGCGGCTGTGGTTGGTGTGCCGCCGTTGCTGCGGCGGCTGGTGCGGGTGCCGGGGCGGCGTCTTGCGCAGGCGTCGGGTGTGCAGGGTGGTGCGTTGGCGCAGCGTCTTGCGGGGCTGCCGGAGGCCGAGCGGCATGCAGAGCTGCTGGAGCTGGTCCGTACGCACGTGGCTGCCGTGCTCGGCTACGCGGGAGCGGAGGCCATCGAGGCGACACGGGCGTTCAAGGAACTGGGCTTCGATTCGCTGATCGCCGTCGAGCTGCGTAACCAGCTCGCCAAGTCCCTCGACAAGCGGCTGCCCGCCACGTTGAGCTTCGACTACCCCACCCCGAGCGCGGTCGCCGACTTCCTTCTCGCCGAGCTCGTCGGCACGCAGGCCGCGACAGGTCAGCCGACGCACGCGGTGGTCGCTGTGGACGACGACCCGATCGTGATCGTGGGGATGGCGTGCCGGTATCCGGGTGGTGTCGGTTCGCCGGATGAGTTGTGGCGGATGGTGGCCTCTGGCGGCGATGGCATTTCTGCTTTCCCGACGGATCGTGGGTGGGATCTGGACGGGTTGTTCGATGACGATCCGGATCGTGCGGGGACGTCGTATGTGCGGGAGGGTGGTTTCCTCTACGACGCGGCGGACTTCGATCCGGCGTTCTTCGGGATTTCGCCGCGTGAGGCGTTGGCGATGGATCCGCAGCAGCGGTTGTTGCTGGAGTCGTCGTGGGAGGCGCTGGAGTCGGCGGGTATCGACCCGGCGACCCTGCGCGGCAGCCAGACCGGCGTCTTCGCCGGCGTCATGTACCACAACTACGCTTCCCGACTGGCCGAGGTCCCCGAGGAGGTCGAAGGCTTCCTGGGAACCGGGACCTCTGGCAGCGTCGCATCCGGCCGCGTCTCCTACACCTTTGGGTTCGAGGGTCCGGCGATGACGGTGGATACGGCGTGTTCGTCGTCGCTGGTGGCGTTGCAGTTGGCGGTGCAGGCGTTGCGGCGTGGTGAGTGCTCGCTGGCGCTGGCCGGTGGTGTGACGGTGATGCCGACGCCGGATACGTTCATGAGTTTCTCCCGGCAGCGGGGGCTTGCTTCGGACGGTCGTTGCAAGTCGTTCGCGGATGCGGCGGATGGTACTGGCTGGTCCGAGGGTGTGGGCATGCTGCTGGTGGAGCGTCTGTCGGACGCCCAGCGCAACGGTCACCAGGTTCTCGCTGTCGTGCGTGGCACGGCCATCAATCAGGATGGTGCGAGTAATGGTCTGACGGCGCCGAATGGTCCGTCGCAGCAGCGGGTGATCCGGCAGGCGTTGGCGAATGCGGGTCTGTCGGCTCGTGATGTGGA
>NZ_JBSGZO010000534.1:0-5368 GCF_053611045.1 Streptomyces sp. NPDC054841
GTTCCAGAAGACGGTCCGGGCGTCGGCGATCTTGGACGCGTACAGCTCGCGGGTCTTCGGGCCGATGTCCAGGCCCTCCTTGTCGGAGGGGATCTTGTCGGCGTCGACCGCGGTGAACTCGGCCGGGGCCTTCGTCTTCAGGTCGGGGAACTCGGCCGAGGCCAGGATGTCGACCGGCAGCACGAGCTCGACGCCGTGCTTCTCGGCGCGCTCCATGTACTCGGTCACCGTCGGGATCTGGTCCTCCTGGAGGAGGGAGATGCCGACCTCGTAGCCCTTGGCCTTGAGGAAGGTGTACGCCATGCCGCCGCCGATCAGGAGGCGGTCGGCCTTGCCGAGCAGCTCGTCGATGACGGCGAGCTTGTCGGAGACCTTGGCGCCGCCGAGGACGACGACGTACGGCCGCTTGACGTCCTCGGTGAGCTTCTTCAGTACGCCGACCTCGGTGGCGATGAGGTAGCCGGCGGCGTGCGGCAGCCGCGCCGGGAGGTCGTACACCGAGGCGTGCTTGCGGTGGACGGCTCCGAAGCCGTCGCCGACGTACACATCGGCGAGGGCGGCGAGCTGGTCGGCGAAGGCGCCGCGCTCGGCGTCGTCCTTGGACGTCTCACCGGCGTTGAAACGGAGGTTCTCGATCACGGCGACCCGGCCGTCGGCGAGACCGTCGACGGTGGCGCGGGCCGACTCGCCGACGGTGTCGGTCGCGAACGCGACGTCGGCACCGAGCAGTTCACCGAGGCGCGCGGCGGCCGGCGCGAGCGTGAAGGCCGGGTCCGGGGCGCCCTTGGGGCGGCCCAGGTGGGAGGCGACGACGACCCGGGCGCCCGCGTCGGCGAGGGCCTTCACGGTCGGCAGCACGGCCCGGATACGGCCGTCGTCGGTGATGGTCGTGCCGTCCAGCGGCACGTTGAGGTCGGCGCGGACGAAGACCCGCTTGCCGGTGACGCCTTCGGCGAGAAGTTCGTCGATCGTCTTCATGTGTGATGACTCCTAGGGGAGATCGAGGACAAGCGACAGGGCCCGTACAGCGCTTCCTTGCGCTGCCCGAGCCCTGTGGCTCACATCGAGGTGCTGCTACCGGCCGCTGGTCAGAGCTGGTTGCCGACGAAGACGGTCAGGTCCACCAGACGGTTGGAGTAGCCCCACTCGTTGTCGTACCAGCCGACGACCTTGACCTGCTTGCCCTGGACCATGGTCAGGGAGGAGTCGAAGGTGCAGGAGGCCGGCCAGTTCACGATGTCCGAGGAGACGATCGGGTCCTCGGTGTACTCCAGGATGCCCTGGAGCTGGCCCTCGGCGGCCTTCTGGAAGGCGGTGTTGATCTCGTCCTTGGTGACCTCGCGGTCGAGCTCCAGGACCAGGTCGGTGACGGAGCCGGTCGGGACCGGAACGCGCATGGCGATGCCGTCCAGCTTGCCCTTGAGCTGCGGGAGGACCAGCGCGGTGGCCTTGGCGGCACCGGTCGAGGTCGGGATGATGTTCTCCGCGGCGGCGCGGGCGCGGCGCAGGTCGGAGTGCGGGAAGTCCAGGATGCGCTGGTCGTTCGTGTACGCGTGGACCGTGGTCATCATGCCCTTGACGATCCCGAAGTTCTCGTCCAGGACCTTGGCCATCGGCGCCACGCAGTTGGTGGTGCAGGAGGCGTTGGAGATGACGTGGTGGTTGGCCGCGTCGTACTTGTCCTGGTTGACACCCATCACGATGGTGATGTCCTCGTCCTTGGCCGGAGCCGAGATGAGGACCTTCTTGGCGCCGCCGGCGATGTGCTTCTCGGCGTCGGCCTTCTTCGTGAAGATGCCGGTCGACTCGATGACGATGTCGACGCCCAGCTCGCCCCACGGGATGTCGGCGGGGTTGCGCTCGGAGAGCACCTTGATGGTGTGGCCGTCGACCGTGATGGTGTCGGCGGTGTGGCTGACGTCCGCCTTGAGGCGGCCCAGGATGGTGTCGTACTTCAGCAGGTGAGCAGTGGTCGCGGTGTCACCCAGGTCGTTGACAGCCACGATCTCGATGTCAGCACCCTGCTCCAGCAGCGCGCGGAAGTAGTTACGACCGATGCGGCCAAAGCCGTTGATGCCTACGCGGATCGTCACGAAACCGATCTCCTCGTTGGTACGCCGGGTTTCGACGCCGGCGAGCTGTATGGGATGTCCCCGACCGCTTACGACCCTACCTCCCCGGGGCAGCCGGAGTGACATCGAGCACGCCCGCACATTCCGGTGCGCGCCGGTGGCCCGTACCTACCGACAAGTACGGGCCACCGGGGCTCGATGCGACTACACAGGGTCAGCGCCGCAGCGCGCTGAGCGCCTTTCCGATGATCTGCTTGCGCTCGGCCGCGCTCGCCACATGCTCCAGGCCGAAGCCGAGGAGCACGGTGTCACGGGTGGCGACGGCCGCGTAGGAGTGGAAGAGCGCCGGCGAGCGCGCCCAGTCGGAGCCGTTGCCCGGGCTGCCTGCTGGCGGTCCGGTCACGGTCCACGGGCCGAGGGCGGTCTCGAAGCCCTCCGCGCCCTGCGGGGTGCCGCCGATGACGAGGCTCGTGCCGTCGGCGAAGACACCGAGGCCGCCGGTGCCCGGGTCGGAGATGTAGGAGATGGACAGCTCGACCTGCTTGCCCGCATAGGCACTCAGGTCGACGGAGACCGGCTGCCAGCCGTTGGAGCTGCCGGTGAACCGGTTCCAGCCGCCGGTCGTGCCGGTCGGCGCGCAGCTGTCGGCTCCGACGGTGAGGTAGTGGGCCAGGAAGGGATGGCCGCCGACGTAGAAGCCCGCGTCGCATTCCGCGGGCGTCTCGGTGGTCGTGCCGCCGTTGGCGTCGGGCAGGGTCGTCCAGTCGTCCTGGCCGACGGTGTGGGCTTCGACGACCACGTTGTCGTAGTCCTGCTCGGTGTCGTAGCTGAGCTGGAAACGGAGGCTGGGCGCGGCCGACGCCGCCGTGCCGGTCAGGTCGACCGTCCGGCTGAGCCGCATCCAGGAGTCGTCGGAGTGCCGGGCCGCGGCGAAGGAGCTGCCCTCGTACGGCTCGAAGGGGGTGCGTACACCGGGGTAGTCGCCCGCGGCCGAGCTGCGGAACTGCGGGAACTGATCGGGCTTCAGGGTGTCGGAGGTGACGGTGTACGCGCCGGCCGCGTTCAGCGGGTTGGCCGTGGCGTCGCCGAGGACCGCCTTCGTCCCCGCGAAGGATCCCGTTCCGGCGAACCCGGGCGGGGACTTGAGTCCGGCGCGGCGGTACGCGCCGAGGTAGTACTGGGCGAAGTCGTCGGATTCGGCGCGGCCGATGTTGATGTTCCCGCCGTTCTCCTCACCGGCGTTGATGAGCTTGCCGCCCTCGTTGACGAAGTCGCGGACGGCGAACATCACCGGGCCGGACGGTTTGCCGGCGCCCGTGTACCAGACGACGGTCCTGAAGTGGGACAGGACACCGAGGGCGTGCGGCGTGCCCTGGGTGGCGACGTCCCAGACGGCGGCCTTGCGGCCGTTGTCGGCGAGCGCCTTGGTGTAGGCGGCGGTGTGCTGGGCGGGGGTGCCGGGTACGCCTTCCTCGGCGAGCACGAGGGTGTCGGCGCGGGGCCGTTCGGCGACGGTGTACGTGAACGGGGTGCTGGAGACCCGCTTGCCGTCCCGGGTGCGGCCGGTGAACCAGACCTCGACCTTGTCACCGGCCCCGGCGCCTTCCACCTCGGCGCGGTACTGGTCGAAGCGGATGTTGTCCTCGCCGCCGTAGACGTCGCCGCCCTTCCAGGCCGTGAGGTCCTCGTCGTGCGTACGGCCGCCGTTGATGCGGTAGTTGAGCTCCTTGTCGCGCAGCGACCTGCGGGCGGTGACGGAGACCTCCTGGTCGCCACGCGCGTACGAGACCGAGAACGGGTCCGGGGTGAAGTCCGGGGCCTCGATGCCGACCGGGGAGGACGGCTGGTCGGGGTGGGCGGCGGTCTCGGCGACCGCGAGAGCGAACGGGATGTTCTTGGCGAACTCCTGCTGGATCAGCTTCTCGTCGTCGGGGAAGGTGAAGACGGACGCGCAGTCGCCCGGCTCCCAGGGGTCGTTCGGGTCCACCCGGGACGCGGTCACGCACGTCGACATCTCGGGGGTGAACATCATCATGCCGTTGACGTTGGCCGCGTGGCCGTCGGCCTCGCCGTTGGTGGTGTACAGCTCGGAGGAGAGCTGGGGGCGGTAGCCGGGTACGGCGGACTTCTGGGGCGTTCCCGCAAGGGACTTGTAGAGGACGTCGTCCGGGGTCGGGGAGGCGACCTGCCAGCCGACGCCGTAGAGCAGCAGCTGGGCGGCGGAGTGGTAGTTGATGCCGTACTCGAAGCCGATGCGCTTCTGGAAGGCGTCGAGGGCCCTGGTCTCGGGCTCGGAGCCGGGGGCCGTGCCGCGGAAGGTCTCGTCGGCGGGGTCGGGGGACGAACCCTCGTTGTCGTAGCCCCACTTGTAGGAGAAGTTGCGGTTGAGGTCGACGCCGTCGCCGGGGGTGATCCTGCCGTCGCGGTTGTTGTCGCGGAGGTTCTTGCGCCACTGGCGGTTGTCGGGCGACGCGTGCGTGTAGTCGTAGCCGTCGGGGTTGGCGGAGAGCACGAACCACAGCTCGGTGGTGTCCACGATCCTGGTGATGCGCGGGTCCTTGCCGTAGTTCGCGAGGTAGTGGTGGAGCAGCCGCCGGGTCATCTCGGGGGTGATCCACTCACGGGCGTGCTGGTTGGAGAGGTAGAGGGTGGCCGGCTTGGCGCCGTCGCGGTACTTCTTGGCGCCCTTGGTGACCTTGAGGGCGAGGATGTCCTGGCCGTTCAGGCTCTTGCCGATGCTGACGGCCTTGGTGATCGAGGGGTTGGCGCCGGCGGTGGCGAGGATCTCCTCCTTGAGCCCGCCCTTGCCGCCGTAGGGGCGGAAGACGCCGTCGCCCGCGGCGGCGAGGCGCTTCCCGGCCGCGGCGGGGACGGTGTGCTCGGTGATGCCGACGCCCTTCCCGCGCAGCTCGCCGGCCTGTTCGTCGGTGAGGTACATCTCGATGGTGGCGGTGCCCTTGTCCGGCACCTGTTCCGTCAGTTCATGACCGTCGGCACCGGCCGCGAGGAGCAGCGGAACCTGTGCCTTGGTGACCTTCGCATGCCATACGGAGAGTCCGTCGTCCGCTCCGCCCTGGTCGGCCCGGGCGAGTGGCGCGGCCGCCAGTCCGGCGATCAGGAGTGAGGTCGCGGCAAGGATCGATCTTGCTCTTCGTCTCATTGGCCCCCCTTGCTTTCGTCTGTCGCGAAAGAAACAGATGCCAGGCTCATGACAGTTCATGATCATGTCAAGATGGCGTGAGGGACGATTGCCGTCAAGTACGGGCCGCTGATATGGAAACGCCGCTGCCGGCGCC
>NZ_JBSGZO010000535.1:0-5346 GCF_053611045.1 Streptomyces sp. NPDC054841
CGGCGGCCGGGTCGATGATGATCGGGTGATCAGGTGTTCGATCGGTGGGAGCAGGCATGGACGTGGCGAAGAGCAGGGGTCGGGTCCTGTACGTGACCGACCTGGCCTATCAGGCGCGCGGGCGGCGGTACTGCGACGAGGACATCCAGCTGGCCTCGCGACTGCGCGAGCACGTCCCGCTCGCCCTGTGCCATCCACGGGACGCCGAGACGCTCATGGGCGCGTTCGACCTGGTCGTCGTCCGCAACAGCGGGCCCGTCATGCACTACCAGGACGCCTACGACGCGTTCCGGGAGCGGGCGCTCGCGGAGGGCGTACGGGTCTACAACCCGCTGACCGGCAAGGGAGACATGGCCGGCAAGGGCTATCTGCCCGCCCTGTCCGCGGCCGGATACCCGGTGATCCCGACCGTCGACCGGGAGGCGGACCGCGGACGGCTGCCGGACACCGACGAGTACGTCGTCAAGCCCGTGCTCGGGGCGGATTCGGAGGGACTCGCCTTCGTGAGCCGGGACGAGCTGGCCGGGGTGGAGTTCGGCGAGATCCTCGTACAGCCGCGGGTGCGGTTCCGCTACGAGGTGTCGTTCTACTTCGTCGACCGCGCCTTCCAGTACGCGCTCTACGCGCCCCGGCCCGAGCGCCGCTGGGAGCTGGAGCGGTACGAGGCGAGCGCGGCGGATCTGGACTTCGCGCGGGCCTTCGTCGAGTGGAACGGACTGGAGTACGGGATCCAGCGGGTGGACGCGTGCCGGGACGAGGACGGGCGGCTGCTGCTGGTCGAGCTGGAGGATCTGAATCCGTATCTTTCGCTGGATCTGGTCGACACGGAGACCCGTGAAGGATTCGTGCAGACGTTCGTGAAGTCGGTGCGGTCAGCAATGGGCTGAGGTCGTATCGGCCCACGTGGGCAGGGGTGTTGGGGATTATGAAGGCCCTTGATCGGATCTCATGATGTGTGCAAAGGTTCGAATGCGCCCGCATCGGAGAGCACGGTGATGACCAACACCGAAGGGACGTCGGGGTCTTCATGCGCAAGTCCTTACCTGTGGAGGACGGCACCACCGAGCCACAAGCTCGCCCTCCTCGCAGATTCGCGGGAATGGGGCCGTTCACCCTCATATGGAGCGGCCAGGTCGTATCCCTGGTCGGCAACTCCGTACTCCGCTTCACCTTCATCATCGAGGCCTGGTCCACGAACGAACGGGCGACGGCGGTCACCGTCCTCTCCCTGTGCGCGCTCCTGCCGCAGGTGCTCTTCAGCCCCTTCGCCGGGGCGATCATCGACCGCTGCAGCCGACGGGCCGCGCTCCAACTGGCCGATCTGAGCGGCCTCGCCGTCGTCGGTGCGCTGACCGCGCTGCACTTCCTCGACGGCCTGCGGACCTGGGAGATCTATCCGGCCGTCGCCCTCCTCGGGGTGTCCGCGGCCTTCCAGTTCCCCGCCATGGCCGCGGCTGTGCCCCAACTCGTCAGAAGGGACCAGCTGCAGCGCGCCAACGGCATGCTGGCCAGCGCCAAGAGCACCGCCGAGGTCGGCGGACCGGCGCTCGGCGGAGTGCTGGTCGCCTTCTCCGGGCTCGGCTTCATCCTCTGGGCCGATCTGCTGAGCTTCGCCTTCGCGCTCCTCGCCATCCGTCTGGTGCGGCTGAGCGCGGAGCGGCCGGAACCCGCGGCGCCGGGGAAGGCGAGGCCGAAGCTGCGCCGCGAGGCGGTCGCCGGACTACGCCATCTGTTCCGCTACCCCAGCCTGCGCGATCTGATCCTCAACTTCTGTCTCGTGAACCTCGTGATGGTGTTCGGCTTCGCCGCCGTCCAGCCGATGGTGCTGGCACGGACCGGCAACGACCCGGCCGCGCTGGCCGCCGTGAACACCGCCATCGGCATCGGCGGGGTCGCGGGCGGGCTGCTGATGGCGGCGTGGGGCGGGCCCAGGAACCGGGGCCGCGGAATGATGTTCGGGATCATCGGCATGTGCCTGTCGGCGCAGGTGGCGATGGCGGTGTCGGACACCGTGATCGGCTGGTGCGCGGCCATTCTCGTCGGGGCCCTGATCATGCCGCTGATCAACGGCTCCATGCAGGCGATCGTGCAGACCAAGGTCGAGCAGGAGTGGCACGGGCGGGTCTTCGGCGCGGTGATGTTCCTGTCGCAGATCTCGGTGCCCGTGGCCACGGCCGTGTCCGGGCCGCTCGCCGACGCGGTCTTCGAACCGCAGGCGGCCGCCGGGACAGGGGTGTTCACGGTGCTCGGGCCGCTGGTGGGGGACGAGCCGGGCAGCGGGATGGCCGGAATGCTGTTCCTGGCCGGTGTGTGCGGTATCGCCGTGGCGCTGTGGGGCCTGGCCCGGCGCACGATCCGGGACATCGACGTACTGCTCCCGGACCTGGATCCCAAGGCTCAGGGCCCGGCGTCGGGGGACGCCCGCTGAACAGCGAAGGTGTGGAGGTGGGGATGGAGCGCGTGCACGAGCTCTTCGAGGAGCAGGCGGCGCGGGGGCCGGAACGTACGGCTCTGGTTTTCGGTGAGGAACGGACCGGCTACGGCGAACTCGACGCGCGGGCCGGCCGGATGGCGGCACTGCTCGCCGGGCACGGGGTGGGCCGCGGGTCGCTGGTCGGCGTGCGGCTGGAGCGGGGCACCGAGATGGTCGTGGCGCTGCTCGGGGTGCTGAAGGCCGGGGCCGGGTACGTGATGCTCGACCCGGAGTTCCCCGAGGAGCGGCTGCGTGCCATGGCTGCGGACGCCGGGGTCGACGTGGTCGTGGGGCCGGACGGAATCTCCGGCGAGGGCGCCGGGACCTCCGGTGAAGACCCCGGGATCTCCGACGAAGGCGCCGGGGGCCGTGGTGGCGACGGAGGTGGCGACGGAGGTGGCTCCGACGATGTCGCCTGCGTCATGTTCACCTCTGGGTCCACCGGTCGGCCCAAGGGCATCGTCGCCCCGCACCGGGCCGTCGCCGAAACCCTGACCGGCCAGGATTTCGCCGCCTTCGGGCCCGGCTCGGTCTGGCTGCAGTGCGCGCCGGTCTCCTGGGACGCCTTCGCGCTGGAGCTGTGGGGGCCGCTGCTGAACGGCGGTACGTGTGTGCTGCACCCGGGGCAGCGGCCCGACCCGGTCGTCATGGCCCGGCTCGTCGCCGAGCACGGCATCACCTCCCTGTATCTGTCCGGGAGCCTCTTCAATGTGATCGTCGACGAGTACCCGAAGGCGCTGGCCGGGGTGCGCGAGGTGATCGTCGGGGGCGAGGCGCTGTCGCCCGCGCATGTGGCCCGGGCGATGGACCTGTGGCCGGAGCTCCGGCTCAGCAACGGATACGGGCCCGTGGAAGGCATGGTCTTCCTCACCGTCCACCGGATCACCGCCGAGGACGCCCGGGCGGCGGCGGTGCCGATCGGGCGGCCGCTCGCGGGCAAGCGGATCCACGTCCTCGACGAGCGGCTGCGGCCGGTGCCGGACGGGGTGACCGGCGAGCTGTACGCCGCCGGGGCCGGGCTCGCGCACGGGTACGCGGGGCGCCCCGGGCTGACGTGCGAGCGGTTCGTGGCCGATCCGTACGGTGCCGCGCCGGGCGGGCGGATGTACCGCACCGGGGATCTGGTGCGGCGCCGCGCCGACGGGGTGCTGGAGTTCGTGGGGCGGGCGGACGCCCAGGTGAAGATCCGCGGCTTCCGGGTCGAGCCGGGCGAGGTCGAGGCGGCGTTGGCGCGCCATCCGGGCGTGGCACGGGTTGCTGTCGTCGCACGCGAGGACGGCGGCGAGAAGCGGCTGGTGGCGTACGCGGTGCCGGGCGGGGACGGGGCGCGGCCGGAAGCGGCCGGCCTGCGGGAGCACGTCAAGGGCCTGCTGCCCGACTTTATGGTGCCGGACGCCTTCGTGCTGCTCGACGCGCTGCCGCTGCTGGCGAACGGCAAGCTGGACCGGCGGGCGCTGCCGGAGCCCGGGCCCGTGGTCGGTACGGCCGTGGACGGCGGGGCCGCGGTGGCGTCGAGCGAGACGGAGAAGGCCCTGTGCGGGCTGTTCTCCGAGGTGCTCGGGGTGCCGTCGGTCGGCCCCGACGACGACTTCTTCGCGCTGGGCGGGCACTCGTTGCTCGTGGCTCGGCTGCTGGGGCGGATCCGGACGGCGCTGGGCGCCGAGGTCGGCGTACGGACGCTGTTCGAGTCACCCACGCCCGGGCGGCTCGCACCGCACATCGAGGGCGCGGCGGTCGCGGCCGCCGCGGAACCGCTCGGCCGGAGCGCACCGGGCGGCACGGACGCGCCGTCCGTGTCGTACGCGCAGCGGCGGCTCTGGTTCATGGACCGGATCGACGCCGGGGTCGCGTACAACATGCCGATGCTGGTGCGGCTGCGCGGGACGGTCGACGCGGAGGCGCTGGGCACCGCGCTCCGCGAGGTCGTGGCGCGGCACGAGGCGCTGCGGACCGTGTTCGAGGAGGTGGACGGGGAGCCGGTGGCCCGCGTGCGGGACGCGGCCAGGGTCTGTCCGGTGGATCAGGCTGGATCAGCGAGCGCCCGCCGCGAAGCGGCTGATGTCACTGATGCGGCTTCGGGTCCAAGGCGGAGGATGGGGTCCCCCCGCCGAAGGCAGGGGGAGAGTCATGGCGGAGCCATGCCGACTGACGACTGGGGGCACCTCCCGGGCCCGCAGGGCCCAGGGGGAGCAGGAGACGGAGTCGCAGGGCGTCGCGAGCCCAGCAAGATCCACCGGACAGACCCTAAGGCGGAGCCGCTGCTGCGCCGGGTGACCGTGGACGCCGGCGAACTGGAGGGGCGCATCGCGCAGGCGGCGCGCCACCGGTTCGATCTGGCCTCCGAACTTCCGGTGCACGGTGTCCTGTTCGGCGTACGGGGTCGCCCCGACGAGCATGCGCTGCTGCTGGTCATGCATCACATCGCGACGGACGGGTGGTCGCTGCCGCCGCTGTTCCGCGATCTGTCGCGGGCGTACGCGGGTGTGGCGTCCGCCCCTCTCCCCGTGCGGTACGCGGACTTCGCCCGCCGTCAGCACGAGCGGCTGGCGGGTGGCCTCGCGGAGCGCCAACTCGCCTACTGGCGCGATGTGCTGGCGCATGCGCCGGGCGGGCCGCGGCTGCCCGCGCCCGATGCGGCGGCGGCCCACGCCCACGATCCCGGTCGCGGTCCCGATCACGCGGAGACGGTCGTACGGCGTCTCGACGCCGCCGGCCACGCCCGGCTGATCGAGCTGGGCCGCGAGCACGGGGCGACGCTGTTCATGGTGCTCCACGCGGCTCTTGCCGCCGTCCTCGCCCGGGCGGGCGCGGGCGAGGAGACGTCGGTGGCCGCGCCGGTCGCCGGGCGCGGCACGGAAGGGACCGTCGACGAC
>NZ_JBSGZO010000536.1:0-5340 GCF_053611045.1 Streptomyces sp. NPDC054841
GCGCATGTGTGCGGTGCCGGGGCGGGCCGGCTCAGCGCGGCGGCGGCGCCGTGGAGCCCCGGGGGACAAGGGTGACCGGCAGGGCGCCGCGGGCCGGGGCACCGCCGTCGAGCATCGTGAGCAGCGCGGACATACCCGCCTCGCCGATGCGTTCCGCGGGGAGCCGGACCGTCGTGAGTTCCGGTTCCAGAGCCGTCGCGAGGGCCAGGTCGTCGAATCCGGTCACCGAGACGTCCTCCGGGACCCGCAGGCCGAGGCGGCGGACGGCCTTGCACGCGCCCGCGGCGATGATGTCGTCGTCACAGACCAGCGCGGTCGGGCGGGGTCCGGCCGCGGTCAGGGCCCGCTGGGCGGCCATGCGGGCGCCGTCCACCTCCAGCGGCGCCGGGAGCGTGCGCAGCTCCGTGTCCGGGGCCGCGCGCAGGGACGCCTCCAGGGCCCGGGCCCGTACCTCGAAGGTCCAGGACGGCACGGCTGATGCGAGATGGACGAAGCGGCGGTGGCCGAGACCGAGCAGATGGTCCGTCACCTGGCGCATGCCGTCGGCGATATCGAGGTTCACCTGAGCCCCGGAGGCCGGATCCGACGGATCGCTGTCGAGCATCACCAGCGGCAGATCCGTGCCGCGGATCGCGTCCAGCGCCCGGGCCGCCATCGAGGAGGCGATCACCCCGTCCAGCGCGGCGCGTGCGGATGCGAAGGGGTCCTTCGCGGGGCCGACGCCTTCGGGGGAGGGATACAGGACCACGCCGAAGCCGTGCTCGGCCGCCACCGAGGCCGCGCCCGCGTACACCCGCGCGAAGAACTCGTTGGTCAGCGCGGGCACCACAAGGAGGGCCGTCCGCGTCTGGCCGAGCCGCAGACTGCGGGCCGCGAGATTCGGCCGGTAACCGAGCTCACTGGCCGTCTCACGCACCAGACCGGCGGTGCGCTCGGACACCCGGCCACGCCACTTGTCGCCCAGCACCAGCGAGACGGTGGCCTGTGACACCCCGGCCGCCTTCGCCACGTCCCTGCTGGTCGGCCGCGCGCCGCCGGAGGAATCCCGGGTCCGCACACTCGCCTCCGCGCTCTGTTGTCGCTCGCCGCGGGGTGGACTCGCGGTCTGCGGACATGGTACGTATGAGGCATCAAGTTATACGTAAAACCTTCCTGACTGAAGCATGTGAAGAGGCGGATACATGGGCGCGGGAGCCTCCGGATACGCAGACATCCTCAGGGCGCCACACGCCGCCCGGCTGCTCGCGGGCACGCTGGTGGGCCGTCTGCCGAACGGCACCGCCCATGTCGCGATCGTCCTGTTCACCCGCGCCGAGGGCGGCAGCTACACGCTCGCCGGAGGCCTCGCGGCCGTCTACGGCCTCGCCACCGCGATAGGCCAGCCGCTCCTCGGGCGGCTCGTGGACCTGCGCGGACAGCCCCGCGTCCAGCTCCCCGCCGCGGTCGTCTCGGCCCTCGGCATGGTCCTCTTCGCCGCGGTCGGCATCGCCTCGCTCCCGGCGGCCTACGGGGCCGTCGTCATCGCCGGCCTCTTCACACCGCCCCTGGAAGGCGGGCTGCGCGCCCTCTGGCCGGGCGTTCTCGGCCACCGCGAGGACCGGGTACATCGCGCCTACGCCATGGACGCGATCGCCCAGGAAGTCATGTTCACCCTCGGTCCGTTGCTGGTGACGCTGCTCGTCTGGCTCTTCTCGCCCGCCGCCGCGCTCCTCGTCATCAACGTCGTGGGCGTCCTCGGCGCACTCTCCGTGGTGGTCTGCGAACCCTCCCGCACCTGGCGATCCGCACCCCGCGAGGCCCACTGGCTCGGTGCCCTGCGCTCGCCCGGTCTGCTCGCCCTGCTCGGTTCCTTCTTCTTCGTCGGCCTCGCGCTCGGCTCCATCACTGTCGCGGGGATCGCCTACGCCGACGACCACGGCCGCGAATCCGTCTACGGCTGGCTGATGGCCGCCCTCGGCCTCGGCGCCCTCATCGGCGGCGCCGTCTACGGCGCACGCCACTGGGCGGGCCCCCCGGAACGGCGGCTGCGCATCATCACCGGCCTCCTCGCACTGGGCTATCTGCCGCTCGTGCTCACTCCCGGCGTCCCTGCGATGACCGCCCTCGCCGCCGTCTCCGGAGTCTTCCTCGCACCCGCGATCGCCTGCGCGTTCATCGTCGTCGACCGGCACGCCCCCCGGGGCACCGTCACCGAGGCGTTCTCCTGGCTCGTCACCACGTTCGGCATCGGCGCGGCGGTCGGAACGGCGGCCGCGGGCCCGGCCGTGGAACTCGGCGGGACCTCATCGGGCTTCGCCGTCGCAGGAGCCGGCGGAATCGCCGCGCTGCTCGTTCTGCTGGCCACCGGACGGGTCCTCGCAGTTCCCGGCCGCACCGAACACATCGCGTCGATGGATGAAAATGATCGAAGCGGTGCTGTCGAACCCGGTTTCAGCTCAGGGCATCAGGCGTAATGTTCAGTCATGGACCGCCGCATTTTCGGGCTGGAGAACGAGTACGGCGTCACGTGCACCTTCAGGGGACAGCGCCGGCTGTCTCCTGACGAAGTGGCGCGCTACCTCTTCCGCCGAGTTGTGTCATGGGGCCGCAGCAGCAACGTCTTCCTGCGCAACGGTGCCCGCCTCTACCTCGACGTGGGTTCGCATCCGGAATACGCAACTCCCGAATGCGACAACGTGACCGAACTGGTCACCCACGACAAGGCGGGCGAGCGCATCCTCGAAGGCCTGCTCGTCGACGCCGAACGCCGCCTGCACGAGGAGGGAATCGCGGGCGACGTCTATCTCTTCAAGAACAACACCGATTCGGCGGGAAACTCCTACGGCTGTCACGAGAACTACCTCGTCGCCCGCCACGGAGAGTTCTCCCGGCTCGCGGACATCCTGATCCCGTTCCTCGTCACCCGGCAGCTGCTCTGCGGCGCCGGAAAGGTCCTCCAGACCCCGCGCGGCGCGGTCTACTGCGTCAGCCAGCGCGCCGAGCACATCTGGGAGGGCGTCAGCTCCGCCACCACTCGCTCCCGGCCCATCATCAACACCCGGGACGAACCCCACGCGGACGCCGAGCGCTACCGCCGCCTCCATGTCATCGTCGGCGACTCGAACATGTCGGAGACGACCATGCTGCTCAAGGTCGGCGCGACCGACCTCGTCCTGCGCATGATCGAGGCCGGCACCGTGATGCGCGACCTGACCCTGGAGAATCCCATCCGGGCGATCCGCGAAGTCAGCCACGACATCACGGGACAGCGCAAGGTGCGCCTGGCCAGCGGCCGCGAGGCCTCCGCCCTCGAGGTGCAGCGCGAGTACTACGAAAAGGCCGTGGACTTCGTCGACCGCCGGGGCATCCGCACCGGCACGGTGGAACAGGTCCTCGAACTCTGGGGGCGGACACTCGACGCCATCGAGGAGGAGGACCTCGACCGGATCGGTACCGAGATCGACTGGGTGATCAAGTACAAGCTCATCGAGCGGTACCGGGCCAAGCACAACATGACGATGTCGCACCCCCGGGTCGCCCAGATAGACCTCGCGTACCACGACATCCACCGTCGCCGCGGTCTGTACTACCTCCTGGAGAAGAAGGGCCAGGCGGCCCGGATCTGCAACGATCTGAAGATCTTCGAGGGCAAGTCCGTGCCCCCGCAGACCACCAGGGCGCGGCTGCGCGGCGACTTCATCCGTCGCGCCCAGGAGCAGCGGCGCGACTTCACCGTCGACTGGGTGCACCTCAAGCTCAACGACCAGGCGCAGCGCACCGTGTTGTGCAAGGACCCGTTCCGGTCGGTGGACGACCGGGTCGAGAAGCTGATTGCCGGGATGTAGGACCCGCCGGGAACAGTGCAGCCGGGAACACGGACCGGGCCCCGTACGTAGCTCGTACGGGGCCCGTGGCACGCCCTAGAGTGTCGAGCGACCGATGTGCCGTCTGAGATCTGAGGAACACGTGCGCCGACTTGCCGGCCTTCTCGTCGTCCCCCTGCTGCTGCTCTCCACAGCGGCGTGCGGAAGCGACAAGGCCTCCGATTCCGCAACGCCGACGAACGGGCTGCCCGCCATCACCGCGGGGCAGAAGTTCGGTGAGAAGCCCACCCTCGCCAAGGGCGAGGGGGATCCGCCCAAGGACCTCAAGGTCGAGGTCATCAGCGAGGGCAAGGGCCAGACGCTCAAGAAGGGCGACCAGGCCCAGGTGAACTACCTCGGGCAGCTGTGGAACGGCAACAAGCCGTTCGACAACAGCTTCGACCGGGGTGAGCCGTTCGCGGTGACGATCGGTGGCGGCGGTGTCATCGAGGGCTGGCAGAAGGCCCTCGACGGCCAGAAGGTCGGCAGCCGTCTCGAGGTGTCGATCCCGCCGGAGCTCGGCTATGGCGCCCAGGGCCAGGGCGAGATCCCGCCCAACGCCACGCTGGTCTTCGTCATGGACATCGTGAAGGGTCTCACCATTCCGGTGTCGGCGAAGGGCACCGAGGTCGCCCAGGACAACATCGACCTGCCCAAGGTCGGCACGAACACCGACGGCAAGGCTCCGTCCATCACCGTGCCCAAGAAGCCCGCCCCGGCGAAGCTGGTGTCGAACTACATCATCGAGGGCAGCGGTCCGGCGGTGAAGGCAGGCGACACGCTGTCCGTGCAGTACAAGGGCGTCCTGTGGACGGACGGCAAGGAGTTCGACAGCAGCTACTCCAAGGGCGCGCCGGTCAGCTTCCCGCTCGCCAACGTCATCCCGGGCTGGCAGAAGGGCCTGGAGGGCAAGAAGGTCGGCAGCCGCGTCCTCCTCGTCGTACCCCCGGACATGGGCTACGGCGACCAGGGCCAGGGCCCGATCCCGGCCAAGGCCACGCTGGTCTTCTCCGTCGACATCCTGGCGGTTCTGTAAGACTGTCCGGGTTGACTCGCTCAGAGAACGCAAGGAGCAACACGTGAGCATCGAAAAGCCCGAGATCGACTTCCCGGGCGGCGAGCCGCCGGCCGACCTGGAGATCAAGGACATCTGGGAGGGCGACGGCCCCGAGGCCAAGGCGGGCGACACCGTCTCCGTCCACTACGTGGGCGTGGCCTTCTCCACCGGCGAGGAGTTCGACGCGTCCTGGAACCGCGGCACCCCGCTGCAGTTCCAGCTCGGTGCCGGCCAGGTCATCCAGGGCTGGGACCAGGGCGTGCAGGGCATGAAGGTCGGCGGCCGCCGCCAGCTGACCATCCCGGCGCACCTCGCGTACGGCGACCGCGGCGCCGGTGGCGGCCGTATCGCGCCGGGCGAGACGCTGATCTTCGTCTGCGACCTGGTCGCGGCCTGATCGCAGCCGGTCACCTTGGGGCCCATGCCTGACCAGGCATGGGC
>NZ_JBSGZO010000537.1:0-5336 GCF_053611045.1 Streptomyces sp. NPDC054841
GACCCCGGCCGGAGGCTCGTGGCGCGGGTCAACACCTCACCGGGTGCCGGGTCGACAACGTACGGTTGACGCATGACGAGCATCGGTGGTGCCGAGATGGTCGACTGGAACCTCGCGGTCGCGACCGCGATCCGCCTCGTACGGCCGGGGCCGGACGTCAGCCGCGACGAGGCGCGTGCCGTCGTCGCCGAGCTGCGCCGGCATGCCAAGGCCTCCGAGGAGCACGTCCGGGACTTCACCCGGATGATCCCCGACGGGCACGAGCCGGAGGACACGCCGGTCCTCGTCGTCGACCGGGCAGGCTGGGTCAAGGCGAACGTGGCGGGCTTCCGCGAGCTGCTCAAGCCCCTGCTGGACAAGATGCAGGAGCGTCGCTCCGGCAGTCCCGGCGGAGCCGTGCTCGGCGCCGTCGGCGGCAAGGTGACCGGCGTCGAGCTGGGCATGCTGCTGTCGTTCCTGGCGTCCCGCGTCCTCGGCCAGTACGAGACCTTCGCCCCGCCCACCCGCGAGCTTCCGGGCGCGCCGGGCAGCGGCGGCAGGCTCCTTCTGGTCGCCCCCAACATCGTCCATGTCGAGCGCGAGATGGACGTCGCCCCGCACGACTTCAGGCTCTGGGTCTGCCTCCACGAGGAGACGCACCGCACCCAGTTCACCGCCGTGCCCTGGCTGCGCGACCATCTGGAGGGCGAGATCCAGTCATTCCTCGCCGAGACCGACGTCGACCCCATGACCGTCCTGGAGCGGCTGCGCGAGGCCGCCCAGACACTCGCCGGGGGCCGCCCCGAGGGTGAGCAGGACGAGGGCCGCTCGCTCGTCGAGCTCGTGCAGACCCCCGAGCAGCGCGAGATCCTCGGCCGGCTGACCGCCGTGATGTCCCTGCTCGAAGGTCACGCGGACTACGTCATGGACGGCGTGGGCCCCCAGGTCGTGCCGTCCGTCGGCGAGATCCGCGAGAAGTTCCAGCAGCGTCGCGCCCGCGGCGCCTCCCGCCTCGACCTGGCGCTGCGCAGGCTGCTCGGCCTCGATGCCAAGCTGCGCCAGTACCGGGACGGCGAGCAGTTCGTACGGGCCGTCGTCGAGGAGGTCGGCATGGACGGCTTCAACCGGGTCTGGACCTCGCCGAACACCCTTCCCACCAAGGCGGAGATCGCCAAACCGGCGGACTGGATCGCGAGGGTGCACCGTAGGGCAGAGCCGTGAGCGTCATTGCGGCCGACGGCAGAGGGACGCCACCCTAATCACCCATCCGAGGGACCGTAGGCGATGGGTAGGCGTGCAATGCTCGGGGAACGGCCCGGTTCTGTCACCATCGACGCACTCTGAGTGACCGAATCCCCCGTCCCGACTCCGATCGAGGCTCCCCCCAAACTTTTCACGAAGGGCACCGGACATGGGTCCCCATCCTGCGGTCGCGGCGATACGCCTGGCGGTCCGCCGCGTACTCCACGACCTACTCAACGAGCTGAACGAACTCCCCCGCACCGCCGCCGCCGGCGGACGGTCCGGGGCCGGACAGAGCCCGGACCGGCAGCCCCTCGTGCTGGTCGCCTGTTCCGGCGGGGCCGACTCCATGGCCCTCGCCTCCGCCCTCGCCTTCGAGGCCCCCAAGCTGTCCGTACGCGCAGGCGCCGTCACCGTCGACCACGGCCTGCAGGCCGGTTCCGATCTCCGCGCCGCCGAAGTCGCCGCCCGCCTCACCGCCATGCACCTCGACCCCGTCGAGGCCATCGCCGTGACCGTCGGCCGCGAAGGCGGACCCGAAGCCGCGGCCCGCGACGCCCGCTACGCCGCCCTGGACGAAGCCGCCGAGCGCCATGGCGCAGCCGCCGTCCTGCTCGGCCACACCCGCGACGACCAGGCCGAGACGGTCCTCCTCGGCCTCGCCCGCGGCTCCGGCATCCGCTCGCTCTCCGGCATGGCCGCCGTCTCCGGAGCCGGCCGCTACCGCCGCCCCTTCCTCAAGCTCGACCGGCAGACCGCCCGCAAGGCCTGCCTGGTGCAGCATCTGCCCGTCTGGGACGACCCGATGAACGCCGACCCGGCGTACACCCGCTCACGGCTGCGCCACGAGGGCCTGCCCGCCCTGGAGAAGGCGCTGGGCAAGGGTGTCGTCGAGGCTCTGGCCCGGACCGCCCAGCTCTCCCGCGACGACGCCGACGCCCTGGACGCCTGGGCCGCACAGGCGGACGAGACCGTCCGGGACGACGCCGGTCTGCTCGAATGCGCGAAGCTCTACGCACTGCCTCCCGCGGTCCGCCGTCGGGTGCTCCGCCGGGCCCTGGTCGCAGCCGGTTCACCTGCGGGTTCACTCTTCGCCCGGCATGTCGAGGAGGTCGAGCGGCTGATCATCGGCTGGCGCGGCCAGAAGCCCCTGAACCTGCCGGGCCGGGTCGAAGCCCGCCGCCAGGGTGGCAGACTGGTCATTCGGCAAGGCTGAGCCGGCAGCGGGCCGAGCGCCGGGACGCCGAGACAGAAAGCGACGCGGGTGAACGAGAAGGACATGGGCGCCGATCTCAAATCGGTCCTCATCACCAAGGAAGAGATCGACGCGAAGCTGGCCGAGCTGGCCGCGAAGATCGATGCGGAGTACGCGGGCAAGGACCTGCTCATCGTCGGAGTCCTCAAGGGCGCCGTGATGGTGATGGCGGACCTGGCGCGTGCGCTGTCCACCCCCGTCACGATGGACTGGATGGCGGTGTCCTCGTACGGCGCGGGCACCCAGTCCTCCGGAGTGGTCCGTATCCTCAAGGACCTGGACACCGACATCAAGGGCAAGCACGTCCTGATCGTCGAGGACATCATCGACTCCGGGCTGACCCTGTCCTGGCTGCTGTCGAACCTGGGCTCCCGCGAGCCGGCCTCCCTGGAGGTCTGCACGCTGCTGAGGAAGCCGGACGCAGCGAAGGTCGCGATCGACGTGAAGTGGATCGGATTCGACATCCCGAACGAGTTCGTCGTCGGATACGGCCTCGATTACGCCGAGAAGTACCGGAACCTCCCGTTCGTGGGCACGCTCGCACCGCACGTCTACGGCGGCTGACGACGGCCGCGGAAGCACGGGAACCCGTACCGCCTTCCCGCCGTTGGAGCATGGGAAGGCGGTCACGGGTGACAATGCTGGGGTACCGTCCGAAGAACAGTCTTTTCAGTTAAGTCTCACAGCAGCAGTCTCATTAGCAGCATTTACCTACGGGCAGGAGGGACGGAGCGACACCGCTCCGTATGGATGGACGTGAAGCGATACTTCCGTGGGCCGGTCATGTGGATCGTGCTGGCCGTCCTCGCCGTGGTCGTGCTGATGCAGGTCGTCGGCTCGTCGGGCGGCTACAAGACGGTGGACACCGCCAAGGTTGTCCAGGCGATCTCCAAGAACCAGGTCGAGCAGGCCAAGCTGACGACCGGCGATGAGCAGGTCATCAAGATCGAGCTGAAGGACGGCCAGAAGGTCGACGGCAGCGACAAGGTCCAGGCGAGCTACATCGGCGACCAGGGCGTCGAGCTGGCCAACACCCTGCAGAAGAAGTACGAGGCCGGTGAGATCGACAAGGGCTACACGGTCTCGCCCGAGCGGCAGTCCCCGTTCCTCTCGGTGCTGCTCTCTCTGCTGCCCTTCGTGCTCATCGTCGTCGTTTTCCTGTTCCTGATGAACCAGATGCAGGGCGGCGGCTCCCGGGTCATGAACTTCGGGAAGTCCAAGGCCAAGCTCATCACCAAGGACACCCCGAAGACGACGTTCGCCGATGTGGCCGGGTCCGACGAGGCCGTCGAGGAGCTCCACGAGATCAAGGAGTTCCTGCAGGAGCCGGCGAAGTTCCAGGCAGTCGGCGCCAAGATCCCGAAGGGTGTGCTGCTGTACGGCCCGCCCGGTACGGGCAAGACGCTGCTCGCGCGCGCCGTCGCGGGCGAGGCCGGCGTCCCGTTCTACTCGATCTCCGGCTCCGACTTCGTCGAGATGTTCGTCGGTGTCGGTGCCTCCCGGGTCCGTGACCTCTTCGAGCAGGCCAAGGCGAACGCTCCGGCGATCGTCTTCGTCGACGAGATCGACGCCGTCGGCCGGCACCGCGGTGCGGGCCTCGGCGGTGGCCACGACGAGCGCGAGCAGACGCTGAACCAGCTGCTCGTCGAGATGGACGGCTTCGACGTGAAGGGCGGCGTCATCCTGATCGCCGCGACGAACCGGCCGGACATCCTCGACCCGGCGCTGCTGCGCCCGGGCCGCTTCGACCGGCAGATCGCCGTCGACCGGCCGGACATGCAGGGCCGTCTGGAGATCCTCAAGGTCCACCAGAAGGGCAAGCCGGTCGCCCCGGACGTCGACCTCTCGGCCGTCGCCCGCCGCACCCCCGGCTTCACGGGTGCCGATCTCTCCAACGTGCTGAACGAGGCCGCTCTGCTGACGGCCCGCAGCGACAAGAAGCTGATCGACAACCACTTCCTGGACGAGGCGATCGACCGCGTCGTGGCGGGCCCGCAGAAGCGGACCCGGATCATGTCCGACAAGGAGAAGAAGATCACCGCGTACCACGAGGGCGGACACGCCCTGGTCGCGGCGGCCTCCCCGAACTCCGACCCGGTCCACAAGATCACGATCCTGTCCCGCGGCCGGGCCCTCGGCTACACGATGGTGCTTCCGGACGAGGACAAGTACTCGACCACGCGCAACGAGATGCTCGACCAGCTGGCGTACATGCTGGGCGGCCGAGCGGCCGAGGAGCTCGTCTTCCACGACCCGACCACGGGCGCGGCGAACGACATCGAGAAGGCCACGGCCACGGCCCGCGCGATGGTCACGCAGTACGGCATGACCGAGCGGCTCGGCGCGATCAAGTTCGGCGGCGACAACACGGAGCCGTTCCTGGGTCGCGAGATGTCGCATCCGCGTGACTACTCGGAAGAGGTCGCGGCGCTGGTCGACGAAGAGGTCAAGAAGCTCATCGAGACCGCGCACAACGAGGCCTGGGAGATCCTCGTCGAGAACCGCGACGTTCTCGACGCCCTGGTCCTCAAGCTGCTGGAGAAGGAGACCCTCGGCAAGGAGGAGATCGCCGAGGTCTTCGCCCCGATCGTGAAGCGCCCGGCCCGCCCGGCGTGGACCGGCTCCTCGCGCCGCACCCCGTCCACCCGTCCGCCGGTGCTCTCCCCGAAGGAGCTCGCTCTGACGAACGGCGCGGCGGCGAGCGCGACGACTGGCTCGAGCACCACGGTGACCGATGTCACCAAGTCGGCCGCCGAGGCGGTCCAGGACGAGCGTCCGGAGGCCTGACCAGGTAGTTTTCGCGCCTACGGGCCCGAGTACCGGAATGAACGCCGCGCCTCCCAGGTTCTAGCCTGGGAGG